>DAOQRI010000258.1:0-4735 GCA_035355475.1 Rhodoferax sp.
TATTCATATTTTCAGCGTTGCAAGCATCATTGCCAGCGGCAGAATTGGTAGCAGGGCGTCCACACGGTCCAGGACACCACCGTGCCCTGGCAACAGGTTGCTGCTGTCCTTGACGCCCGCGCTTCGCTTAAACAATGATTCGACCAAATCACCTACAACACTCATCGATGCCAGAAAGAGCACGGCCAACACCATCAAAGCGGGATGTACGTCAGCCAAACGTGTGTAGAGACTGGACGACCCCAGAGATCCGGTGCTATCCGCTGCACGCCAGACAAATGCACAGATCACCACACCTAGCATTCCACCGCAGGCTCCCTCCCACGTTTTCCCAGGGCTGATGCTAGGCGCCAATTTGCGACCAAAAAAACGCCCACCAAACGCTCTCCCTGCAAAGTACGCAGCGATGTCAGCAACCCAAACCAAGACAAGCACCGAAAACAAGAAATTAATTCCCACAATGCGAGCCTGTGCGACAGAAACCCAGGCAACCCACAAAGCCATAACGCCCCCAAACAACCGCACCGGGTGTGGCACTTCAGCCCACACCTTAACGCCTCCGTTCAAGAGCCATGCGCCGACAACAACCCAAATGCTGCCGGCAAGCATCCATAGCGTGGCCAATGGCCAATACAAAAGCCCGAGATACCACGACAGAAGACATAGGATCCCACACGCTGCCCCCAACAGAAGAGAAATCGATTGACTGCACTGATTGAGCTTGCCCCACTCCCAGGCACCAGCCGAAATTAATGCCAAAGCCACTGCACCAAACGCATGGGGCTCTGGGTAAAAAATTGCTGGAAGCAGCACGGCCAGCATGACCAAGGCAGTAATAACTCTTTGCTTCAGCATGGGATGTCCCCTTTAAGCATCGTGTGTCAAATTACTGGTGATCTGATCGGAAGTCTTCCCAAAACGGCGCTCACGCGACCAGAATTCCAGTAGCGCACTATCCAACGCACCTTCGTCAAAATCCGGCCACAGCGAGGTACTGAAATACAACTCCGAGTAGGCTGCTTGCCACAATAGAAAATTGCTCAAGCGCTTCTCATTGCCTGTGCGAATGAGCAAATCCGGATCACCGCAGTGCGCCAGCGACAACGCTCCTGACAAACTTTTCTCGGTAATTAAAATTCCATCGGCCGCCAACTTGGCGGCGGCAGAAGCTATATCCCAGCGCCCACCATAGTTGAAACAGACATTGAGCGTCAATACGGTGTTGTTGGCAGTCGCCGCTTCCGCCTCCTCAAGGCCTTTTTTGACGCGCGATGACAAATTGTCGCGAGCACCTACAAAGTGAATTCGCACACCGTCACGTTGCAGTTTGGGTACTTCTCTGGAAAGGGACAAGGCCAGAATATCCATCAAACCAGAGACTTCCTCAGCAGGGCGATTCCAGTTCTCGGAAGAAAAAGCGAACACTGTCAAAACTGCAATGCCTCGACTCGGGCATGCAGCAACAATACGTTTCAAGGCGTCCACACCCTGTTTGTGCCCAGCGATGCGCGGCAGAAACCGCTTTGAAGCCCACCTGCCGTTACCATCCATGACGATGGCAACGTGGATTGGCGCCGGGACTGTATCAGCCATTGATGACCACTTGACTGCGATTGCGGTTAAACCGCCATGATGTCGTGTTCTTTCGAAGCGACGAGACGATCCACTTCGACAATATGACGGTCTGTCAATTTTTGGATTTCTGCCTCGGAGCGCTTTTGGTCATCCTCGGACGCAACCTTGTCTTTCACCAACTTCTTGACAGCTTCGTTGGCATCACGGCGCAAATTGCGAACGGCAATTTTCGCGCTCTCGCCTTCACCCCGAACCACCTTGGTTAACTCACGTCGGCGCTCTTCTGTCATCACGGGCATCGGAACACGAATCAAGTCTCCCATGCTGGAGGGATTCAACCCTAAATCGCTGTCGCGAATGGCTTTCTCGATCTTGGCACCCATCCCCTTTTCCCATGGTTGCACGCTGACAGTACGAGCGTCGAGCAAAGACAAATTGGCGACCTGACTCAAGGGTACCATCGAGCCATAATAGTCTACGTGCACGGTATCCAGCAAAGCGGGATTCGCCCGACCGGTGCGAATTTTTGTCAAGTTGTGCTTAAAGGCTGCGATAGACTGATCCATCTTTGCATCAAGCGCCTTTTTGATTTCATCGATTGCCATGATTACTACTCCGCTCGTCAAATCCGTTGCTGCAACATCCGCACTATGTTGACTCTAAACATACACCAACGTTCCTTCATCTTCGCCCATGACAACACGCTTCAACGCACCATGCTTGAAAATTGAAAACACTTTGATAGGTAGCTTCTGATCACGGCACAGAGCAAACGCGGCTGCATCCATGATGCCTAAGTTCTGGGACATGGCATCATTGAAAGTGATCTTCGCATAGCGAGTCGCGTTCGGATCTTTTTTGGGATCAGCCGTATAGACACCATCGACCTTGGTGGCCTTCAATACGATTTCTGCACCTATTTCTGCACCACGCAAGGCAGCGGCTGTATCTGTTGTGAAGAATGGATTCCCAGTTCCGGCAGCAAAAATTACAACCTTCCCCTCTTCAAGATATTGAAGTGCCTTCGGACGAACGTAAGGTTCGACCACTTGCTCAATACCGATAGCTGACATTACTCGGGCAATCAACCCAGCCTTGTTCATGGTGTCGCCAAGTGCGAGAGCGTTCATCACTGTTGCAAGCATACCCATGTAGTCTGCGGTAGCACGATCCATCCCCACAGACCCCCCGGCGACTCCGCGAAAGATATTTCCCCCACCAATCACGACCGCAACCTCAACACCTAAGCGCGTCACGTCCGCAATTTCATCAACCATTCGCACAATGGTGTCGCGATTGATCCCAAATTGATCGTCACCCATCAAGGCTTCGCCTGACAACTTCAGCAAAATTCGCTTATAGGCAGGTTTTTCCTGATTCATGGGTGACTCCGGTATAACACTCGAACAAAACCACTCGCCGGACGGCGAAACTTACGCAGCCTTTTGGGCAGCAGCAACTTGCGCAGCAACTTCAGCAGCAAAGTCATCAACCTTTTTCTCAATGCCTTCACCGACAACGTACATCGTAAATGCTTTCACCGAGGTTCCAGTGGATTTGAGCATCTGCTCTACCGTCTGCTTGTCGTTCTTTACAAAGGTCTGATTGAAGAGCGATACCTCCTTGAGGTACTTCTGCACGCCGCCTTCGATTCGTTTGGCAACTATTTCCGCCGACTGAACTGGCTTGCCCGCAGCGGTCGCAACGGCGGCGTCTTCAGCAGCTTTGGCGGCGGCGACAGAGCGCTCACGTTCGACCAGTTCTGCGGGTACATCAGCGCTCGTCAACGCTACAGGCTTCATGGCGGCAACATGCATAGCCACGTCCTTTGCAGCAACGGCGTCACCTTCAAACTCGACAACTACACCGATTCTTGTGCCATGAAGGTAAGACGCCAACTGGGTTCCAGAAGCAAAGCGCTTGAATCGACGAAAGGTCATATTTTCACCGATTTTGCCGATCAATCCCTTGCGCACATCCTCCAGCGTCGGCCCAAACCCATCTTGTTCGTAGGCTAATGCACCCAACGCCTCGACATCAGTAGGATTATGCTTTGCCACCAGCGCCGCAGCAGCGTTAGCCATAGCGAGAAAGCTGTCGTTCTTTGTTACGAAATCAGTTTCACAATTGACTTCAAGCATGGCACCTGTCGCGCCGTCCATGCTATTCACAACCACCCCTTCGGCAGTAATGCGGGCCGCCGCTTTTCCGGCTTTGCTACCCAATTTCACTCGCAGCAACTCTTCTGCTTTGGCCATGTCCCCTTCAGCCTCGGTCAATGCTCTCTTGCACTCCATCATGGGCGCATCAGTTTTTCCACGTAGTTCAGCGACCATACTTGCAGTAATTGCAGCCATTTTTATTTCTCCGTAATCAATTCAATAATCAAATAAAGGCCAAAAAAAGGGGCCAACCAGCCCCAATTTTCGGGCGAAAAAGGTTTACGCGGAAGCTTCACTCACTTCAACAAACTCATCGGCACTCTCGGCAGAGACAGCTTTAACCACATCATCCATTGCATTGGCTCGCCCTTCAAGAATGGCGTCCGCAATTCCACGAGCGTACAACGTAACTGCTTTGGACGAGTCGTCGTTTCCAGGGATGACGTAATCAATTCCTTCGGGAGAGTGATTGGAATCGACCACTCCAATCAAAGGAATACCCAATTTGCGAGCTTCAGCAATTGCAATCTTGTGGTAGCCCACGTCAATCACAAAAATGGCATCAGGCAACGCCGCCATATCCTGAATACCGCCAATATCTTTTTCCAGTTTCATCAACTCGCGAGCGAACATGAGTTGCTCTTTCTTGCTCATGCTGTCCAAGCCAACCTCTTGCTGCGACTTCATTTCTTTCAAGCGCTTGATGGATGTCTTGACCGTCTTGAAATTCGTCAACATACCGCCAAGCCAGCGCTGGTCTACAAACGGAACGCCAGCGCGCTGAGCCTCAGCCGCAACGGTCTCGCGTGCTTGGCGCTTGGTCCCAACCATCAAGATGGTTCCGCGCTTTGCAGACAGTTGCCGCACGAACTTTGCTGCATCCTGAAACATCGGAAGCGATTTTTCCAGGTTGATGATGTGAATTTTGTTACGATGACCGAAAATAAACGGTGCCATCTTGGGATTCCAGAAGCGGGTTTGATGTCCAAAATGAACGC
>DAOQRI010000259.1:0-4705 GCA_035355475.1 Rhodoferax sp.
GTGCAGGCCGTCAACCCGCGCATCGTCTACTGCGGCGCTTATGGCTATAGCGAGGGAGGTCCCTACTCCGACTGGCCGGCTTACGATGACCTGATACAGGGTGCGGCCTGTATTCCCTGGCTGATGACCCAAAGCGGCAGCCCCGAGCCGCGCTATGTGCCTGCCACCTTTGCCGACCGTGTGACCGGCTTGAACATGGTGCACGCCATCATGGCCGCGCTGCTGGCGCGGGTGCGCACCGGGCGTGGCCAGAGCGTGGAAGTGCCCATGTTCGAATGCCTGCTGCAGTTTGTGCTGGGCGAACACCTGAGCGGCGCAACCTGGGAGCCGCCCATTGGTCCAATGGGCCACAGCCGCATGCTGGCACCCAACCGCAAGCCCTATGCCACCAAGGACGGCCATGTCTGCGCGCTGATGTACAACGACGCACACTGGAAGGCCTTTTTCGCGCTGGTGGGCGAGCCACAGCGGTTTGAAGCCGACGCCCGCTTCACCACCCAAAGCGCGCGCATCACCCACAGCAACGCTATCTATGGCGTGGTGCAGGAGCACCTGCGCACCCGCAGCACGGAACACTGGCTTAGCGTGCTGGCTGCCAATGACATACCCGTTATGCCCATGATGAAGCTCGACGACTTGTTGACCGACCCCCACCTGGCCGCCACCGGTGCATGGCTGGATGTGGCGCACCCCCACGAGGGCCGCCTGCGCCAGCTGCGCCCACCCGTGCGCATGGGGGACACGCCGACGGCGGTTTTCAGGCCTGCGCCGCTGCTGGGCGAGCACACGCAAGAAGTTCTGGCAAGCTTGCATCCTACGTAACCGGCAGGGGCTGCAAAGCCATTGCGCCAGAGTCCGGTCTCATTCAAATCATTCGCATGCCTCAGAAGGACACAGCACACCATGGAATTTACGCAACTGATCCAAGCACGCAAGAGCATCCGCGGGTATCTACAAAAGCCGGTTCCCCGCGAGGTGATTGAAGAAATTATCGAAGTCGCCAAGTGGGCACCATCGTCCATGAATACCCAGCCCTGGCACGTGCATGTAGTTACGGGTGAGCCACTGGATCGGATCCGCAAAGGCAACACGGAAAATATGGTGGCCGGTGTCCCACCCAGGCGCGACTTTCCCATGAAGGAATCGTATGAAGGTCTACATCGCAAACGCCAGATTGATATCGCGGTGCAGCTCTTCGACGCCATGGGAATCGCTCGGGAAGACAAGGAGCGGCGTATGGACTGGGTCATGCGCGGTTTTCGACAATTTGATGCGCCGGTATCGCTTGTCCTGACCTACGACAAATACCTGGAGCCAGCGGCCATCAGTCAATTTGATCTGGGTGCACTTTCCCATGCCATTGTGTTGGCCGCCTGGGAGCGTGGTTTGGGCTGCGTCATCAATGGGCAGGGCATCATGCAGTCCAGCGTGGTTCGGGAGCATGCGCGCATCCCGGATGACCAGAGCATCATGATCTGCATTGCCATGGGGTACCCGGATAACGACTTCATTGCCAACAGTGTCAAGTCCGTGCGAGAGGACAGCAAGAATTTCGTGACCTATGTCGGTTTCGATGCGCCGGAACATGCGTCTCCGGCGGTCGCAGCGTAAATTAGCGCACGGAAACGAACTACCGTGTGTCAGTGCTTCCTGTTGCGCTCAACGGGAAGATACACCGCATCCACCTGCTCTTCGACCATCAGGCTACAACTTTCCAGATCATGAACAACCCGGGACTGCAAGGCCTTTTGCAGCGTGGTCGCCGCAATAAGTTGGGCAGTGGCCTGGTCGCGCGCAGCGGCTATCCAGGACTGAAACGCATTGTCAAACATTGGGTTGGGCATCATGTAGAACATAGCGATTCCTTTCAGGATGTCAGGTGCAAATTTGAAGCGCTTGCATAGTAGGGTTATCGACCAAAAGCGGGTTCTTATAGGACCCAATAACGCTGCTAAAAGGGGCTCTACTTAGCCCCTTGTACCGGGCGATCCGGTTTTGAACGCGATCCTCGGCGACATGTCAGTGTCATCGCCGTCGCTAAACTGAGCACCATGCGATTCGTGTGCCGTGCGCAGCGACTCTTAAAACCATCCTGATCTCAATCTGATGCCACCATGAAAACCATTCCACTCGGCCACAGTGATCTGCACGTCACACCCATTTGCCTGGGCACTATGACCTTTGGTGAACAGGTTAACGAAGCTTGCGCCCACGCCATCTTGGACCGTGCCGTAGAGCGCGGTATCAACTTTCTGGATACGGCCGAGATGTACGCCGTGCCGCCACGGGCCGAAACCTTCAACGCAACCGAAATCATCATGGGCAACTGGCTGGCCGCGCGACCGGGGCTGCGCCAGAAGCTGGTGCTGGCAACCAAGGTGGCTGGGCCATCCCGCGGCATGCCCTGGGTGCGCGGTGGCAAGGGTGATTTGAGCGGTGCGGACATCATTGCCGCCTGCGACGGCAGCCTGCAGCGGCTCAAAACCGATGTCATCGACCTCTACCAGATCCACTGGCCCAACCGCGCTGTGCCCATGTTTGGCGCGCTGTACTACAAGCCGGTGGATGACAGGGCGCAAACCAGCATGCATGCGCAGCTGGAGGCGCTGGGTCAGCTGGTCAGGGCGGGCAAAGTACGCGCAGTGGGCCTGTCCAATGAGACGCCGTACGGTGTGCACGAGTTTGTGCGCCTGGCCGAGCAGCATGGCCTGCCGCGCGTGGCGACCGTGCAAAACGTCTACAGCCTGATCAGCCGGGGGCTGGAGAATGGATTGGACGAAACCCTGCACCGGCTGGGAGTTTCCTTTCTGGCCTATTCGCCGCTGGCCTTTGGCCTGCTTACGGGCAAGTACGATGCAAGCGGAACTGTGGGACCTGATGCACCCAAGGAAGCGCGCATTGCCAAGTTTGAGTCCGTTCGTAAGCAGCGCTGGGGCCGTAAGGAGCCTCTGAAAGCAGCCAGGCGTTACAGCGCTCTGGCCCGCGCCCATGGTCTGACGTCCACCCAGCTTGCGCTGGCGTTTTGTTACAGCAAATGGCAGGTGGCCAGCACCATCATCGGCGTGACTTCGCTGGCGCAGCTGGATGAAAACATCGACGCCTTTGGCACGGCGCTAACGCCCGAAGTGCTGGCGGCGATTGATGCGCTGCGGCTGGAATTGCGGGACCCGGCGTATTGAAATTTGTCAAATCAGCCGCGCGCGGTGCCGTGCCACCTGCGCGCGCACTTGCACGGGTGCCGTGCCGCCCAGCGTGTTGCGCGCGTTCAGCGAGCCGCGCAGGCTTAAACACTCATACACATCTTTTTCGATGCTGGCGTGGAAGCCCTGCAGTACGGTCAGGGGCAGTTCGGAAAGATCGCAGGCGTGGGATTGCGCCGCCTTTACGGCGTGGGCCACGGTTTCGTGCGCATCGCGGAAGGGCAGGCCTTTCTTGACCAGGTAGTCGGCCAGATCGGTGGCGGTGGCGTAACCCTTCAAAGCAGCCTGCTCCATGGGCACGGGGTTGACGGTGATGCCGCCTTCCTTGACGCCGGTGGCGGGGTTGAGTTGACCGCCCACCATCTCGCAGAAGATGCGCAGCGTGTCCTTCAAGGTGTCCACGGTGTCGAACAGCGGTTCCTTGTCTTCCTGGTTGTCCTTGTTGTATGCCAGAGGCTGGCCCTTCATCAGCGTGATCAGGCCCATCAGGTGGCCGACCACACGGCCGGTCTTGCCGCGCGCCAGTTCGGGCACGTCGGGGTTCTTCTTCTGCGGCATGATGGAACTGCCCGTGGTGAAGCGGTCGGCTATTTTGATGAAGCCGAAGTTCTGGCTCATCCACAGAATCAACTCCTCACTCATGCGGCTGATGTGCACCATAGTCAGCGTGGCGGCTGCGGTGAACTCGATGGCGAAGTCGCGGTCGCTCACCGCGTCCAGGCTGTTCTGGCAAACCTGCGGGTTGCCGGCGGCGTCCACCATGCCCAGTGTGCGGGCCACGCGTTCGCGGTCCAGCGGGTAGGTGGTGCCGGCCAGTGCGGCAGCGCCCAGTGGCAGTCGGTTGGTGCGGGCGCGCACCTCGGCAAAGCGTTCGGCATCGCGGCTGAACATTTCCACATAGGCCAGCATATGGTGGCCAAAGCTCACCGGTTGTGCCACCTGCAGGTGGGTGAATCCGGGCAGGATCACGTCCACGTTTTTCTCGGCGACGTCGAGCAGGGACTTCTGCAGGTCCACCAGCAGTTCGCCAATCAGGTCGATCTCGCCGCGCAGCCACAGGCGCACGTCGGTCGCGACCTGGTCGTTGCGGCTGCGGCCGGTGTGCAGGCGTTTTCCCGCATCGCCCACCAGCTGGGTCAAGCGGGCTTCGATGTTGAGGTGCACGTCCTCCAGGTCCAGCTTCCACTCGAAGTTGCCGGATTCAATGTCGGTAGTGATCTGCGCCATGCCGCGCACAATGGAAGCATGATCGTCCGCACTGATGATGCCCTGAGCAGCCAGCATCTCGGCGTGGGCCAGACTGCCGGTGATGTCGGCTTGCCACATGCGTTTGTCAAAGAACACGCTGGAGGTGTAGCGTTTGACCAGATCGCTCATGGGTTCCGAGAACAGGGCGGACCACGCCTGAGATTTTTTATCGAGTTGATTTTTGGACATGGGGAGCGGTGCGGGTAATGGAGTCAAAATCCGGGTTCATGAAAGACACCCAAATATTATCGGCGTTC
>DAOQRI010000260.1:0-4686 GCA_035355475.1 Rhodoferax sp.
GACATTTTCAGTGCCAAATTGGCCTCTAGCCCTCGTGGAATATACGCAAGCAGCTATCGAATTAATAGTAAGATCGCGTCGCGCCAGGTCTTCCTCCAACGTCACGTCGGGCGCGGCGTGCACTGCAAAGCCACGGTAGCCAGGTGCGGTGTTGCGCTCGGTGCGGGCCAGGGCGTACTCCTCTTTGCTTTGCGGGTGCAGAAAAACCGGAAAGTCCCGCCCCACGGGGGTATAGCCCAGGTCCAGTAGTTCCTGCGGGGTGGCGCCCACCACCACCCAGTCGCGGTCCTGAACCGGCAAGCCCATCAGGGCATCCCGCACGGCACCGCCAACCAGGTAGGTTTTCATGGTGTCAGTTTCAGCGCCAGTCTGGCTTGACCCGGTACGGCTCTTCAAACTCCAGAAAGTCCTTCTCCGCCTTGGCCTGGGTGATCCAGGCCTGCACGCCCGGCAGCGCCAGCACCCGGTCCACATACGCCGTGATTTCGGCGGGCACCGGCAGGTGGTAGGTCTTGATGCGGGTGCAGATGGGTGCAAAGTAGGCATCGGCCACGGTGAAGTGGCCAAACAGCATCGGACCGCCATATTGCAGCAGCAGGTTGCTCCACATTTCCACCAGGCGCTGTACATCGGCGCGTACAGCGGACTTGTCGCGCCAGATCAGCGCACCGGCGTCCGGCAGGCTGGCTTCGATGTTCATGGGGCAATGGCTGCGCAGGCCGGTAAAGCCGCTGTGCATTTCAGCGCAGATGCTGCGGGCACGGGCGCGCGCCGCTTTGTCAGCGGGCCACAGCTGCTTGTCGGGGAACTGCTCGGCCACATACTCGGCGATGGCCAGTGTGTCCCAGATGGCCAGCTCGCCGTCCACTAGTACCGGCACCTTGCCTACCGGGGTGACGGCGCGCAACGTTTGTTTGAAGTGCGATTGCGCGTAGGTGGAGTCGTCAGTGAAGTCATCAAAACGCAGCAGAATTTCGTCAAATGCAATGCCGGCTTGCGTCAGCAGGACCCAGGGCCGCATGGACCAGGATGAGTAGTTCTTGTTGCCAATGGTGAGTGTCAGCATGGGTGTTCCTTTCGAGTCAGGCCTTCATCGTAAGTCGCAGCGGCGGGGCAATTGATGACGATTGAACCGGGTATTGATGCTCAGGGCAAATCCAGGCCCACTTCGGGCAGGGCCGCGTCCTTGGGGCCAATGGCGCCCAGGCGAGCCTTGAGAGACTGGGGTTGGCCGGTGATCAGGGCCGCGTAGTTGGTGGTGTTGGAGAGGACTTTCTTGACGTAATCGCGTGTTTCGTTGAAAGGCACGTTCTCGGCCCAGATGGCGGCTTCCATCACCGGGCCACCGGTCTGGCCACGCCAGTTGCGCGGGCGCCCGGGCCCGGCGTTGTAGGCGGCTGCGGCCAGGGGCATGGAGCCTTCAAAGCTGTCGAGCACCAGTTTGAGGTAGCCGGTACCGATGGCAATATTGGTGTCGCGGTCGTTGATGTGCTGCGGCTGAAAACCGTACAGACCCAGCTTCTTGGCCGTCCACTTCGCGGTGGCAGGCATCACCTGCATCAGGCCCGACGCGCCCACACCGGACTTGGCATCCATGATGAAGCGGCTCTCCTGGCGCATCAGGCCGTAGACATAGGCCGGGTCCAGCCCGATCTGGCCGGTGCGCGCGATCACCGCGGACTTGAATGGCATAGGAAAGCGTTGTTCGAAATCGATGACGGACTTGGTGCGTTCGCTGGTGTTGATGCAGCGGTCCCACACCTCAAAGTGGCAAGCCATGTCGGCAGCGGCCAGCAGGGCGCGGTCGTCCATGCCGCCACGTATATGCAAATTGGTGGTGTAGTTCCACTCGCGCACACCCTCGGCGCGCAGCCCGATGTTGATGGCATACAGTGCGCGGTTCAGTCCGGGGTTCAGGCGGGCGGCTTCTTTCTCGTCATGCGTCAAAGGGGCCGGTTTGGGTGCCACGGTGATGCGCTGGCCCAATTCTTCGAGCGCCAGTTGCTCGTAGAACCCGCGTGGGCTGGCAATGCTCTCCAGCAAGGGCAGGGCCTGCGCGCGCGCGCCTTCGGTGGCGACCTGCAACAGACCACGGGCACGCCAGTACACCCAGGTTGGGTCGCTGCGCTGTGCATCCCCCATGGCGCCAATAGCAGTCAACACCTGCTGCCAGCGGCCCACCCGCAAGGCCGCGCGGGCCTGCCAGGCCAGGTGGTCGTCATGCATATCGGCCGCCTTGCCTTGGGCAAAGTAGTCGGGCGCGTCGCCAGAAAGCTTCATGGCGGCGCGCTTGCCGATGACGCCCCAGATCCAGCTGCGCTCCTCGCTGGTCAACTGCGCCTTCCAGCGGAGTTTGTCAATTTCCACCGCTGCCTCTGCCGGTTCCAGATAGGCCAGCCGGATCAGCGCCAAGGACACCAGTTCGCGCGTCTTGGGCTGAAAGGCGGTAAGTTTGTCGTTGAGGTATTTCTTGGGGTTGAGGTAGATAGCGTTGACCGTCGACTCCGATCGCGGGCTGACAATGGCAACGGCCTGGGTCGCCACACGCGGTCGGTCGTTTTCCATGCCAAGGCGGGCGCGCTGCCAGACCATGGCGGTCGATGTGGTGTGGTCCTTGCGCAATTGCTCTGCTGCGGCCGCACAGCCTTCATCGGCTTCTTTTTGGCCCAGCCAGAGTTCTTTGACCTGCGCGGTGTTATCCACGCCGCTGCTCAGGTGCTCGGCCAACAGGGCGTAACAGCGCACCGAGCGGTCATCGTTCATGCGGTACAGCGGGTACTCGCGATTGAATGCAGTCCAGTCGCGGTTGCGGCCCAGCTGCAGCAGCCAGTCGGCCCGCAGGCGGTCTTCCTGGTAGGTACCGCTGTAGCGTGTCAGAAAATCCTGAATTTCAGTGCTACTGGCTTCGTCCAGCCGGGCAGACAGGTCCCAGTAAGCACCCCACGGTTCCAGCGGATGGCCCCGCACTTGGCCGAGCAGGTTGCCCAGGCGTTTGCGGTCGCGCTGTTTGTAGGCTTGCGCCATGTCCAGCATGGCGGCATCGGCGCGTGTGGCGCCCCGGGTTTCGGCGTGAAGCGTAGCGGCTGTGCCCACCAGCACGGTGCCGGTGAGCGCTATCAATGTCAAAATGGCTGAAAACTGCATGTGGGGATTATGGACAACTCAGACGCTTCCAAAGCGGCCGCCAAGAAAGCTTTGCGCCGCCAACTACTTGAACAACGCCTGAACCTGCCGGATCGGCTACTGCAGGCAGACCTGTTGCAGCAGGTCATGCGCATCTGGCTGGTGGGTCGGCCAGACACAGTGATTGGCGCTTACTGGCCCATCAAGGGGGAATTTGACCCCTTGCCCGCCCTGCACCGCTGGAAAGAAGACGGCGAACTGCTGGACCAGCCGCAGCGCAGGCGCATCGGCCTGCCGGTGGTCAACAAAGAGCACAAGACCATGACCTTTCATGTCTGGTACCCAGGTTGCCCGATGGAGGAAGATGCCTATGGCATTCCCAAGCCCAAGGATACCGAGGTGGTAGTGCCCACGCTGTTGTTCGCGCCATGTGTGGGCTATGGGCCGGGTGGTTATAGGCTGGGCTATGGCGGTGGTTTTTACGACCGTATGATGGCCTCGCTGGACCCCAAGCCGTTCACGGTGGGGCTGGGCTTCGGCGTGGGTTTCATTGAAGATTTTGAGGCCGAGCCGCATGATGTGCCACTGGACGCCATCCTCAACAACAACGGGGTGGTGTGGCCGGTTTGAACCGCGTGGGTTGCGGCTATTGATCTTGGTCAAGACCGACTCTGTGGTCACGCCGTAGCATGAAGGATCGCCGTCCCCAGCCGGACCTACTTCATCCATTCGAAAACAGGATTTGCAATATGCCCGACGCACCCCTCAAGACCGCCAAACCCGCTGCTGCAAAAAAGACTACCCGGTCGGTTGCGCGCAAGGCCGCGCAGGGTGACATTGCTCCGTCAACCCGGGCGCGCGCACTGGGGAAATTCATTGCCACTGAAGCGGTGGACGCGGCGCAGGGCAAAGCCATCGCCGCCGCGCTCGATCTCGTTCGGCCGGATGCTGCCGGTACGCCCGAGCAGCGCGCCAAAGGCTTGCGTGCCATGCTCGAAGGCGCATCACCGGACGACGCACGTGTGCTGCGCGAGGCCTTGACGGGTCGCCTCAAGGGCGAGTCCGGCAAGAAGGGCATCAACCCGGACGATGTGTTGGCCGATGATTGGCGCGATGGTGGCTACCCGTACCGCAACCTCATGCGCCGCAGTGCCTATGAGGAAACCAAGTTCCATTTGCAGGTGGAGTTGCTCAAACTGCAGGCGTGGGTCAAAGAGAGTGGCCAGCGGGTTGTCATTCTGTTTGAAGGCCGTGACGCAGCAGGCAAGGGCGGTGCTATCAAACGATTCATGGAACACCTGAACCCCCGCGGTGCGCGCGTGGTGGCGCTGGAAAAGCCCAGCGAAATGGAGCGCGGGCAGTGGTATTTTCAGCGCTATGTACAGCACCTTCCAACTCGAGGCGAGATCGTGCTGCTGGACCGCAGCTGGTACAACCGCGCCGGTGTGGAGCGGGTCATGGGCTTTTGCTCCAATGAGGAATACGCCGAATTCATGCGCCAGACGCCCGAGTTCGAGCGCCACCTGGTGCGCAGCGGCGTGCACCTGATCAAGTTCTGGTTCA
>DAOQRI010000261.1:0-4679 GCA_035355475.1 Rhodoferax sp.
TGCTTCATGCTGGCGGCGAGCGCCACCGCGTAGCCGCCGGTGTCGCGCTGCACACCCTTTGGCTTGCCCGTTGTACCGCTGGTGTACAGCGTGTAGCTGGGGTGGGTAGAGTCCAGCCACTCGCAGGGAACCACCGCGTTCAAGTGTTTTTCGCGCAAAGCCCCCCAGAAATGGTCACGCCCCGCTACTATATTCATAGCAGCGAGTTTGCGATCCGCCAGCAGCACAGCGCTGGGTTTGTGGCTGGACTGCGCAATCGCGTCGTCGAGCAGCGGCTTGTATTCCACCACCTTGCCGCCGCGCGAGCCACCGTCGGAGCTGACAATTACTTTGGGGCTGGCATCTTCAATGCGGGAAGCCAGCGCGCCTGCAGCAAAGCCACCAAACACTACCGTGTGAATGGCGCCAATACGTACACAGGCCAACATGGCAAAGGCTGCCTCGGCAATCATGGGCATGTAAATCAAGACACGGTCGCCCTTGTTCACGCCCAATTCCAGCAAGGAAGCGGCCATGCGCTGCACTTCGGCGTGCAATTGGGCAAAGGTGTAGACCTTCTCGGTGTTGGTTTCGGTTGAGACGGCGATCAAGGCAGCCTGGTCGGCGCGATCCTTGAGGTGGCGGTCCACCGCGTTGTGGCACAGATTGGTGGTCCCGCCCACAAACCAGCGCGCAAACGGCGGATTGCTGTAGTCACAAACCTGCTGCGGCGGGGTTTTCCATTCGATGGCCTTGGCTTCTTCAGCCCAAAAGCCGTCACGGTCGTCAATGGATCGGCGATAGAAATCTGCATAGGTAGTCATGTTGTGTCCCTCGGTGCCGTTGAAACTGAATTCATAATTATGAATATTCAGCTTGCAAGCACCTGACTGTTACAAACCAACTTTCCGCAGGATTTACTTGATCAGCGCCTGCGCCGCTTTAAAGTCCGGGTGCTCAGCGCTGCGAATCCACTCAAAAGCCACCATTTCTGTGGTTAACAATTCCGCCCCTGCCCCGGCAAGACGATCAAAGGCTGCGTCGCGGTTGCGTTCGGTACGCGAACCGCACGCATCCGTTACCACGCAAACGTCGAACTCATCTTCCAGTAAATCCAGCGCAGTTTGCAGCAGGCAAACATGGGCCTCGCAACCAGCCAGCACAATGGTTCCGCGCTCGGCACCAACCGAGGATTTTTGTAAATGCTTTGGAAGACTGCGGGCATTGCCCTGCACCGGCTTTGCCGGCGGACGCAGCCACTCGCCCAGCCCCTCTTCCACCGCACTGAATTGCATTTTGGACAGTACCCTGGCACCAGCCTGTTGCAAAGCGTCCTGCAGCTCAAGAACGCTGCCGCCCAAGCCAGAAGGATTTTGTTCCGTGACAAAAGACGGAACCTTCAGCAAGGCCGCCAGCTTGGCCAACCGGATTGCGTTTGCCAGCACCGCAGGACCGTCTGCAATCGCTGGCATCAGGCGAACCTGGTAGTCCACCAAAACCAGCTGGGACTCTTCTACATCTATCAACATGGGTGACCTTCAGTGGAGGAAATCACAAACCGGGCACTGGCCGCAGCCGCAGACGTCACTTTTGGGCCGCTGCAGCCGCCGTTGCCTCGTCCAGCGCCTTGCATGACGGGGCACATACCGCCTGGGACTTGCCCAACACCTTTCGGGTGGTCATCAGGGACCGTGCGCGGTGCTTGCCGCACAGGAAGCACGACATGGTAGCGCCACCAAACGAGGCGGCGGCCATGAACGGGGAACCCGACACTTTGGACTTGTAACGCAATCCGTCTGGTAGAACGGTCGTCTTCGATTCTGCTTTTGCCATCAATTTGCCCTTCTTAGCCTTGCTTGACGCCGTGAACACCACGGGTTAAGCTTCTTGGATGCGAATTATCCTCGTTCTGGCCGTGCTTTTTCTGTTTAGTGCTGCGAATGCCAATCCGGTACCCACTTCTGACGACGCGGGCCGCTTCGTTTCCGAACGTGGATTCATGGCCCGAATCGGGGATGTCAGTGAGAAAGTGGAGGCAAAAGCCTCGGAACTCGTCGTCAACGCCATGGGCTTTCTGGGCGTCCCGTACAAGCGCGGAGGCACCAACAGCGATACCGGGTTTGACTGCAGCGGCTTCGTTCGCACAATTTTTGAACAAACCGCTGGGCTGGTTCTGCCCCGCAGTGCCAACCAGCAGGCAGCCGCTTCCGAGAAAATTGACCGCTCGGACCTGCAGCCCGGTGATTTGGTGTTTTTCAACACCATGCGCAGGGCGTTCAGCCATGTGGGCATTTATGTGGGCGAAGGCAACTTCATTCACGCACCCAAGCCAGGCGCCAAAGTCCGGGTCGAGAGTCTGTCGGTCGGTTACTGGGCTCGCCGATTTGACGGCGCCCGTCGCGTGCCGGTAGAAGCTGCCGCTGCTGGCACGACGCCCTGATTTCCCTTTTTTGCCTTGATGCGCGTTCCCGAATCTGTTGAGGCGTTCGTTCGCCATACCTTGGCGCTTGCCGCCCTATTGGCTTGCTTGCCCGCACAGGCTCAAACCAATGCGACACCACAAGCCGCAGAGAAACCCGTACCAGCCAAGCCAGCCAACACCAAGGACAACACGAGCGGCAAAGAGGTGCCCTCACTTGGGCGGGTCGAAGTCATAGGTTCCAGCAACGACACGGAGCAACGCCGTGCATCCACCGCTGCCAAGATCATCATTGGCAAGGAAGACATTGAACGCTTTGGCGACAGCTCGGTCAGCGAGGTGCTCAAGCGACTGCCCGGCGTCACCACAGGCGGGCGGCCCGGCCGTGGCGGCGACGTACGCATGCGCGGCATGGGTGGTGGCTACACACAGTTGCTGGTCAATGGCGAGCGTATGCCGCCCGGTTTTTCGCTGGACAACCTCACGCCCGACCAGGTAGAGCGCATTGAAGTGATGCGCGCACCTACCGCCGAATTCGGTGCACGTGCAGTGGCGGGCACCATCAATGTGGTGCTGAAAGAGGCACTGAAAAAGACGCTCAATGAAGTGCGCCTGGGTGCCGCTGCAGAAGAAGGCCGCATATCGCCCAGCGCATCCTGGACCCGAAACGACAAGTTCGGCGAACGTGTTTCCTACACGCTGACCCTGTCTGCCAACAAGAGCGATACCCGCGACGAACACAACACCCGCACCCGCTGGTACGACCTCGACAGTGGTACCCAGGTGCTGGATCAGCATGACACCGGTTTCGCTGTCAACAAGCGCGAGGGACTTCACCTCAATGGACGGGTGCAGGTTGCCATGGCACCGGGTGAGTCACTGATCTTGATGCCGTTCTTGATGCTGTCGCAAGGCACATCGGAGACGCAAGGCCAACTGGACCAAATGCCCGGCGGGGCGATAGCCCAGCCCTATGCACGCTACTTCACTGCTGGTGATGGCCGATTCAGCTCACTGCGCGGCAATGCCCAATGGCAAAAGAATCTGGGTGACGGCACCCGGCTCGAACTGCGCGGTGGCGCGGGCAATGGTACGTCTGAAACCCACTCGGCCCGGCAGGAATTTGACACCGCCAACTTGCTGACCCGAACCACCGACGACCAGACCAGCACCCGGGAAACGGGCTGGACCCTGACGGGCAAGGCATCCCACCAGCTGCAAAACGAGCACAGCCTGGTGGCCGGGCTGGAGCTCGACAGTAGCGTGCGCAGGCAAACCCGCACCACGCTGCAAAACGGCTTGCCCATATTGACCGAATTTGGCGATGACCTGAGCGCCTCCAGCATGCGCGTGGCGACCTACATTCAAGACGAATGGAACCCCACCAAGCAGATTGCGGCGTATGCCGGGTTGCGCTGGGAGGGCATAGAAACCCGCAGCGACAGCGATGCCTACCAGGTCAGCAACCGCAGCAGCGTGGCAACCCCTTTGCTGCACGCTACCTGGAAACCGGATGAAAAGAGCCGCGACCAGTGGCGCAGCAGCCTGACCCGTAGTTACAAGGCCGCTACGCTGCAGGAGCTGATCGCACGGCCATCAATTTCTCAGCGCTTTCCAACCGGCAGCAACGAGGTGAGCAGTCCCGACCGGGCAGGCAACCCCAACCTGGCCCCTGAGCTGGCACGCGGATTCGAGATTGCCTACGAGCACTACCTCAGCAAAGGCGGCCTGGTCAGCGCCAACTTTTTCTACCGCCACATCAATGACCTGATCCGCAATGTGGTGGCGCTGGAAACTGTGTCCTGGTCGGCCGAAAAACGCTGGGTGTCACGCCCGCAAAACGTGGGCAACGCCATTGCACGGGGCATCGAACTGGAAGCCAAGTTCCGCCTGGACGAAGTCTGGACGGACGCATTGCCCGTGGCGGTGCGCACCAATGTGAGCGTCTTTGATTCCGCCGTCGAAAAAGTGCCTGGCCCCAACAACCGCCTCGAAGGCCAGCCCCGGGGTACGGCCAATCTGGGTGCAGACTACAAACTGCGCAGCCTGCCCATCAGTCTGGGTGCCAGCGTGAACATCACCCCCGGCTTCGACCTGCAGCTTAGTGACATTCAGAGCAGTGCCGTTGGCGCCAAGGTTGTGACCGATGCCTTCCTGGTCTGGTTCATCAATCCCAGCGCCCAACTGCGCTTGAGTGCCAACAACCTGCTGCCACGGGACTACCTGAACACCAGCAGCGTGCTCAATGGCACGCAGCGCCAGGACCATGAGAGCGCCAACC
>DAOQRI010000262.1:0-4673 GCA_035355475.1 Rhodoferax sp.
GGGCTGGAGGCTCCCTTAGTCTTGCTCCTCGACACTGACGGGGAGGCCATCAAGGCGCAAACCATGGGTGTGCTGGTGGACTGGCCTGGCGAGGCAGCCCACCCACAGCGCTTTGTATTTCTGGCCAGCGAGTCCAAACCCCCGGCGTGCGTTGCAGACGCCCTAGCCACCGAGCAGGCGGCCCGAAAACGCGAAGAACTCAACGCCCTGTATGTGGCGCTGACCCGTACCCAGCGTACCTTGGTGGTCTCCAGCCTGGAGCCTCACATTGCCAACCCGGCCAGCTGGTGGGTGCGCTTGCACAAGCTGGCGCAGGATGCGCCTTGGTGCGCTTCGCAGGATGCAGAGCCGGTGTTAGAAACCGAAGCCGCCGGGGACTACACGCTATTTTGTATGCCAAATATGCCTGTATCCCTCGTGGAATATACACAAGACGCTATCAGAGTAGTAGCGTCGGTAGATGATGCAGAGCGTTCGAATGATGAGGCCAGCGTGCTGGAATCACGTATGGGCCAGGCGATGCACCGCCTGCTGGAGCGCTATGTTCCGCAACAGGTTGCCAGCGGAGACCTGGCATTGGCGAGCACCGAGCAACAAGCCCGCATTGCCCAGGAGTTTGCGCTGGAACCCGTGCAGATGGAACAGGCGCACCGCATGGCCAGGGCCATTGTGCAAGGTGAGGGCGCCTGGGCATGGGACGCTGCAGTGTTGGGCTGGCAGGGCAATGAAGTGGGATTGGTCCACCGGGGCCGCCCGTTACGCATCGACCGGCTGGTGTTGCTACGGGGTGCCGATGGTGCTGAGGGACAATGGTGGGTGCTGGACTACAAGTCGACCAGCCAACCCCAACTGCAGCCCGGCTTGCGCGAACAACTACAAACCTACCGCGCAGCGGTGGCACAGGCCCAACCCGGACAAACCGTGCGCGCGGCGTTTTTGACCGCCCAGGGCCGCTTGATAGAACTACAACCCCATGAATACTGAACATATTGTCTCTGTGCCCATCGCCATCATCGGCGGTGGCCCTGCTGGTTTGATGGCCGCGCAGGTGCTGAGCGACGCGGGCCAGGCTGTGCACCTGTTTGACGCCATGCCCTCCATAGGCCGCAAGTTTCTGCTGGCTGGCAAGGGCGGGCTCAACCTGACCCACTCCGAAGGTGCAGACACCTTTGCCGGGCGCTACGGCGCGCGCCGTGCCGCAATTGAAGATTTGCTGAAGGACTTTGACCCAGCGGCTGTCCGCGCTTGGGCGCTGGGCCTGGGTATTGAGACCTTTGTCGGTTCGTCGGGCCGGGTATTTCCCAAGGACATGAAGGCCGCACCTTTGTTGCGTGCCTGGTTGCAGCGCCTGCGCCATCCCCCACATGGACCTGGTGTGCAGTTTCACATGCGCCACCGATGGACGGGATGGGCGGAGGGTTCAGCCGCAACGCTGTGCTTCGAAGGTCCCCACGGGCCAGTCAACGTGCAAGCGGGCGTGGTGATCCTGGCACTGGGTGGTGGCAGCTGGGCGCGTCTGGGCTCGAATGGTGCCTGGGTACCTTTGCTGGCCGCGCGTGGCGTAGCCGTGGCGCCATTGATGCCTTCGAACTGCGGCTTTGATGTGAAGGGTGGCTGGACGGAGCACTTTGCCACCCGTTTTGCCGGGCAGCCGTTCAAGTCGGTCGCACTGTCGATTTCCAATTCGCAGGGTGTTCACTTCGCTCGCAAAGGTGAGTTTGTCGCAACCGCTACCGGCGTGGAGGGCAGTCTGGTTTACGCGGCGTCTGCCTTGCTGCGCGATGACATCATCCGCACCGGCAGCGCCACTTTCGCACTGGACCTGTTGCCCGATATGCCGGCTGAGCGGGTTCTGGCCGAAGTGCAGCACCCACGCGGTACCCGCTCGCTGTCGAGCCACCTGAAAAGCCGCTTGCACATTGACGGCATCAAGGCCGGCATCCTGCACGAGTTGCTGACCAAGGACGCTTTCAATAACCCGGTGCACTTGGCTGCCTCGATCAAGGCTTTGCCCATTACCCTGACCGCCACACGCCCCATTGACGAGGCCATCAGCACCGCCGGAGGGGTGTTGTTCGAAGCGATGACGCCGGGCCTGATGCTGGAGTCATTGCCTGGCGTGTTCTGTGCCGGAGAAATGCTGGATTGGGAAGCGCCCACAGGGGGCTACTTGCTGCAGGCTTGCTTTGCCAGTGGCCGACGTGCCGGACAGGGCGTGCTCGACTTATTGCGGGATAAAGATTCAGCGCCCATGCTCACGTCGGGCGATCCACACGGTTGAAGCCAGAATAACCATGGCACCGATCAATGTCGTGTGGCTCGGTACGTCAGAAAAGACCAGCCACCCTAATAGCGACGCCCAAACCAAATCCAGGAACCGTAAGGACTGGGTGGCCGAGATGTCTGCAACACGAAACCCACGAGTCAGGCAGTAGTGACCCAGCGAGCCAAAAATGCCAGCGGTGGCAAAGGCTGTCCATTGCCATGCAGTTGGCGTTGTCCAGTGGATCAAGCTCAAGGGCAAACTCAACAGGGTTACCGAAATGGCCTGCCAAAGCACAATCACCTCGGGACTTTCATAACGGGTGAGCGCTTTTGTCATGAGAAATGAGGCCGCAAACACCGGGGAAGATGCCAGCATCAACAGAGCATAAATGCCCCCTTGTCCGGTGAACTGAGGAGCAACGACGACAAGCACACCGGCAAAGCCTATTGCCGCTGCAACCCATCGGTCGCCACGCATCTTCTCACCCAAAAACCACGCAGCCCCCAGCATGATGAAGATCGGGCCGGTAAAGCCAATTGCCGTCATGTCAGCCAAACCTAGATGGGGCAGAGCGGTGAACCAGAGGATGAGGCCAAGGGTGTGCACGGCACCACGCCAAAACTGACCGCGCATGTTGACAGGGCGATATGCCTTAAGGCCTTGCCGCCATACCCACGGCAACATCACCAGCACGCCAAACAAATACCTTAGAAACTGCGATTCAAATGGGTCCAGCGAAAGGGTAACCTGGCGCATGGTTGCGTTCAAGCAGGAAAACAACAGCCCACTCAAAGCCACCCACAGCATTCCGCGCCAAACGGCTGGTAGCCGAAATACGCGCATGCGCGTATGCCTGTGGGCGATAGTGAGGCTGCGCGGTATAAGGTTGGCGAAAAAGAGTCTTGGCTTCAACCGCGCTGTCCATGAATGAGTTGGTGTAGACGCAGTCTACGGCCAAGTTAACAGCCATCAAGTCGCGCAGCATACAGCCTGGGCGGTGGGCATTGCGTGCGAAAGTGTCTTTGCTACTTGGCGATCTTGTTCCTGATCCGCGCTATCGTGACTTCCATCGGAGCGTCCATAGGCACATCAAGCCCCAGCTTTCTGGCAATGTCGTTCACGATCCCTGCGTGCAATGGCAGGCCACCCGCGTCAATCGCGGTAAGCAAGTCTCTGGCACGTTGATCAGGGGTCAGAGGTTTGCGCTTCGGAAGAAGGCGAGTCAGCCAGTTCATGTCTATATCAACGCACTATTCAAAATTGACCGTTAAGTCGGACAGCGGCCAGAATGCTGTTGAGTTCGGTTGCATTGGTTGCGATCTCCCGAACTGGCATCCTGGTATACCTTGCCTAAGGTTGAGGCCAGTCTAACTGCCAAGGTCAGCAATCATCGCTTAACCCGATTTCCGAATGAACTTCGCCACCGCTGGCGCGATAAAGGACGGCTTCTTGATCCAGGAATAGTGATCAACCGCGATGCCTTGCGTTTCGGCCGCACTCAAATGCCGGTGGATCGGTTTTCGCTTTGAAACTTTGCTCAGCAAAGCGTGTGTCGCCGCTGCGGGTGCCCACTTGTCCGCATCGAAGGTAATGGCCAGTACCGGCAAATCGAGCGCTTGGAATAGTCGTTCATAGTCCAACTGGGACCCTGCTGGTCGGTATTCACCTGTCCAGGCAACATGACTCCAGTCGTGCATCAAACCCGCAGCTTCACGGCCACCAAAACCAATGCGGCGACCTGGAAAATACCCAAGCACGGGGCCGGCGATGGATGACAAAGACGCCAGCAAGCGGACGCCCCAGCGCAACTTTCCTTGGTAGCAAGGCAGATGAACACTGCCACTGGCGATAAGGATGACACCGGAGACCGGCCCAGGGTTCCCGGCTGCACTGGTCAACGCCATTTGCCCGCCCAGGCTATGACCACCCAGCCATATGGGGGCATCTGGCAACTTCTGCCGAACAGTAGCAATGAGGGCCGGAATGTCTATTTCCAGCAAGTGGCGGTAGCCAAAGTCACTCGTTCTGCAAGCGCGAACCGAACTGCTGTCTATGCCTCGCCAATCAGGCGTGCAGACCTGTACGCCATGCTGAACCATCTCGTTGCCCAGATGGCGATAAACCTTGGCCGGAGTACCAAGAGCGGACATGAATATCAGCACCGGGGCGTTGGAATCAGACGTTGGATACAAGGTCGCGTTGAAGCGGTGCTGATCGCTGGCGGTGATGGTCAGCGTTTGGGGTTTGGTCATTGATCGGCGATGTTTCTGGGGCGTGATATCGAGCCATTTTCGCAGTGATAAAAACCTGCTAATTGGTCAAAATATTGGCAACAGTGCAACCCGCTGCCCTCCCTATTCTGCATGCCTCTCAATACCGCTGCACCCTGATTGAACGACGTGATCCC
>DAOQRI010000263.1:0-4670 GCA_035355475.1 Rhodoferax sp.
ATGTGCGCCCAGTGTCGATGGCGAGCAGCATGCGGTGCACAGCCCATGCCAAATTGGCTGCGGTTGGTCGGGTGGCCTTCAGGGCGGTCCCCGCGCATATCAAATCGTGCTGAAAATCCGTTGCATGTGTATGCAGACAGGCCAGGTACATACCGTAGGCTGCGCTGGCGCCAATCAGGCCGGCTCCGCGAACGGTCATGTCCCGAATGGCGTTGCAAACGTCCTCTACGCTGACCAGGTCGTTAACTTCAAAAGCATGCGGGAGCTTGGTCTGATCAATGACCTGAACCACGTGGTCGTTTCCCGGCTTGAGCCAGATGGTGCGAAACGGAGTGCCGTTGACGTTCATTTCCGGGCTCGCGTTGGCCGACTCTTACTTGAGCCAACCACGCTTGCGGAAGTACCACATGGGCACCATGGCGCTGGCCAGCATGAGCAGCAGCGCGTAGGGGTACCCCCAAGACTGCGCCAGCTCGGGCATGTATTGAAAGTTCATGCCGTAAATGCTCGCAATCAGGGTGGGCGGCAGCAGTGCTACGCTGGCCACTGAAAAGATCTTGATGATCTTGTTCTGGTTGATGTTGATGAAACCCACGGTGGCATCCATCAGGAAGTTGATCTTGTCAAACAGGAATGCAGTGTGAGAGTCCAGCGAGTCAATGTCGCGCAGAATTTGGCGGGCTTCTTCAAACTGCTCGCCATTGAGCATTTTGCTTCGCATCATGAAACTCACAGCGCGCCGGGTGTCCATGACGTTGCGCCGGATGCGACCATTCATGTCTTCGTGCCGCGCGATAGCGCCCAAAACCTCGCTGGCCAACGCATCGGTTACATCGCCGGACAGCACTTTGGTGCTGACTTTTTCCAGTTCATCGTAGATTCCTTCCAGCGTATCCGCTGAGTACTCTGCGTCTGCGTCGAAGAGTTTGAGCAAAACTTCCTTGGCGTCCTCGATGAGGCCGGGTGCACGGCGGGCGCGCATGCGCAGCAGGCGAAAAACCGGTACGTCCTCGTCGTGAATGGAAAACAGAACCCCTTTGCTCTTGAGCTCGTTGTTCACCTGATTCAGGATAAAGGCAACCCGTACCGTGCGGGGTTCGTCATCGTCCGCAATCAAAAAGTCGCTACGGATATGCAGTTCGCCGTTGTCTTCCTCATAGAAGCGGGCTGATTCTTCAATGTCCTCATCCATCGCGTCTTCGGGAATGGACAGGCCGTAGTATTGTTTGACCCAGCGCTTTTCCTCAACGGTGGGAGATTCCAGGTCTACCCAGATCGGATGAAATTGGGACAACTCCTCCAGCGACTCGATCTCTTCCTGAAAGAGGCGTCCGTTGGCGAGTGTGAAAATATTGAGCATGGCAAATCATTTGGAAATCAGATTGCAGCCGTCCATGGGCGACCGACAGATGGCTACCGCTGCGGGCTTGTGTTCAAAAAGCGCTCTCCAAAAGTAGTGCCTCTTAAATTATCGCACTCCGATGAAGGGCTTTGTGCGCGGCGTGAAGCACACCTGCTTCTGATCAAAATGCTGCAGTGCCGCAGCAAAAAAGGCATTGCAATTCCGTACTTTCGGGCGCATAGTGATTTCACGGCAATCAAGAAAACGCGTTATTTTTTGGTTTCTGTTCTTGCCCAACCCAAGTGGCACGATTTTTAACCCGAGAGCAATTGGAGGCTTTTTATGAATTTGACGATCAGCGGTCACCATCTTGAAGTTACCCCGGCCCTGCGTAGTTATGTCACGACCAAGCTTGATCGAATCATGCGGCATTTTGACCAGGTGGTCGATGTCAAGGTGCTACTCACCGTTGAGAAGCAGAAGGAAAAGGAACGACGGCAGCGTGCCGAGTGCAATATCCATGTCAAAGGTAGCGACATGTTTGCAGAGAGTTCCCATGAGGATCTCTACGCAGCCGTGGATGAACTGGTAGACAAACTCGATCGACAGGTTGTGCGCCACAAGGATCGCCTGCAAGACCACCACCATAGCGCTCCCAAGCGTTTGATGTAGTTACTTGCCGGTTTTTCCATACGAGACCGCCCCAAGCTGGGCGGTTTTTTTGTGCATAATCGATCCAAATTATGAACCGACTAGCCAGTATTCTGACGCCCGCGCAAGTGCTGGCCCAAGTAGAAGTCACTAGCAAGAAGCGGGCTTTTGAAGAGGCCGGTTTGCTGTTTGAGAATCTGCATGGATTAAGCCGCGCACTCGTGACCGATAGTCTTTTTTCCCGCGAGCGGCTCGGGTCCACGGGTTTGGGCCACGGGGTAGCCATCCCGCATGGTCGTATCAAAGGCCTGAAGTCGCCAATGGCGGCCGTGTTTCAGTTGGCACATCCGATTGGGTTTGATGCACCGGATGATCAAGTTGTGGGCTTGCTGATCTTCCTGCTGGTGCCTGAAGCGGCCACTCAGAAACACCTGGAAATTCTGTCGGAAATTGCCGAATTATTGAGTGACGCAAGCTTGCGCGCAAAGCTGGTCGCCAGTACCGACTCCAGCCAGTTGCATGCCTTGATCGCCGGATGGCAGTCCGCACAATTGGCCTGAATCGACTCCCAAACAAGCAACTGCAATGAAACCTACCGTTGTCAGTGCTGATGTGCTATTTGAAGAGTTTCGTTCCCGTTTGCACTGGGAGTGGGTCGCTGGCCTCGGTGCATCGGAGCGGCGCTTTGACGAAGTGGCCGTTCGCGCTGCACGCTCGGGTGCCGACCTGGTGGGTTATCTCAATTACATTCACCCTTACCGGGTTCAGATTCTGGGTGAGCGAGAGATCGCCTACATCACCAACGCCACCTCCGAAGACTGCGCCCGGAGGATTGCCCGCATTGTGACCCTGGAGCCGCCGGTTCTGGTCCTTGCGGATGCACAGGTGGCACCACAGGCTTTGCTGTCCATGTGCGAGCGGGCCCAGATCCCGATGTTTGCCACGCAGGAGCCCTCGTCATTTGTCATTGACGTGCTGCGGGCTTACCTGTCGAAGCACTTTGCCGATCGCTCATCCATGCACGGCGTTTTCATGGATATTTTGGGCCTGGGCGTGCTCATTACCGGTGAGTCGGGTCTTGGAAAGAGTGAGTTGGGTCTGGAGTTAATTTCCCGTGGCAATGGGCTGGTTGCTGACGATGCGGTCGATCTGTACCGCATTAACCAGACCACGATTGAAGGGCGTTGCCCCGAGTTGCTGCAGAATTTGCTCGAAGTCCGTGGCATTGGCTTGCTGGATATTCGGGGCATCTTTGGCGAGACCGCGGTGCGACGCAAGATGCGTCTCAAACTCATCGTGCACCTGGTGCGGCGAGAGACGCTGGAGCGCGAGTACGAACGCATTCCCTATGAGCCGTTGACCCAGGACATTTTGGGCATACCGGTTCGCAAGGTCGTCATCCAGGTGGTTGCCGGGCGAAACATCGCGGTGCTGGTAGAAGCAGCTGTGCGCAACACCATTTTGCAGCTGCGCGGAATCGATACCTATCAGGAGTTTGTCGAGCGCCATCGACGGGCCATGGCGCAGGGTGATTGAGCAAATCTAACGCAGCACGCCTGTACGTTCTTGTTGGGCCAAGGCCCGATGGGGGCATTTGTCCTTGGTGCAGGTTGCGTACAGGCTGAGTGCGTGGTCCGAGATGGCAAAGCCCTTGGCCTTGGCGACGGCACTTTGGCGCTTTTCGATTTCGGCGTCATAGAACTCTTCTACTTTTCCGCAATCCAGACAGACCAGGTGGTCATGGTGCTGGCCTTCGTTGAGTTCATAAACTGCTTTGCCGCTCTCAAAGTGACTGCGGCTCAGGATGCTGGCCTGCTCAAACTGGGTGAGTACCCGGTAGACCGTGGCCAGGCCAACGTCCGAGCGCTCCTGCAGCAAAACCCGGAATACATCTTCAGCGGTCAGGTGCCGCTGTGTGCTGCGCTGAAAGACTTCCAGTATTTTCAGGCGGGGAATCGTAGCCTTGAGTCCGGTACTTTTCAGTTCGTTGATGTTGGTCATGGGCATCTTTCCGCCGGTGTTGCGCGAGAGGGCAAGCGGTGCTCAACCGCTACAATCTTGTGATCATAGCTTGCGTAACCACCCATGTCTGACCACTATTGCAACCGCTTCCCCTTGACCCTGCTGGCCCTTGCAACGCTGGGCCTGGGTGGCTGCGGCAGCTTTGACGGAGCCAGTTCCCGGATTGCTGGCATGGTCACGCCCTACAAGAGCGACATCGTGCAAGGCAATGTGGTGACGCGCGAGCAGTTAGCCCTGGTCAAGCCTGGCATGCAAAAGGCGCAGGTTCGTGACATCCTGGGCACCGCATTGCTCAGCAGTGTGTTCCATGCGGACCGCTGGGACTATGTCTTTACGCTTAAACGCCAGGGTGTGCCTCCACAGGCCCGCAAAGTGTCCGTGTTCTTTAAGAACAATGTGCTGGAGCGCACCGAAGCGGATGAATTGCCTAGTGAAAAAGAATTTGTGGCGACACTCCAAAGTCAGAACCTTTCCGGAGCTAAGCCGGTGTTGGAAGCATCGCCCGAGGCGTTGCAAAAGTACCCCATGCCCGCCAAAGTGACACCACCCGCTGCTGGGTTGGTGGTCCCGGTGGACTACCCTCCGCTGGAAAAAGCACGTCCTTGAACAACCCCGGAAAGACGCTCGACATGACTTACAAGATTGCGGTTGCCGG
>DAOQRI010000264.1:0-4670 GCA_035355475.1 Rhodoferax sp.
ACAACTGGCGGTGGGGCTGCAGGGTATCGAGGGCTTGGGTGTGCGCTCGGCCCAGACCAACATCGTGTTCGTGGACGTGGCCGATGGCCTGGGCCCCGATTTGCTGGCCTATCTGAAAGCCCATGGCGTGCTGGCTACTGGCCTCATCGGTCTGCGGTTTGTAACGCACCTGGATGTTGATGCGCACGGCATTGACCACACGCTGGACTGCGTTCGCCGGTTTTTCAAGGATCCGGACGCCGCACGTCAGCAGGTTCGCGCGTCTGGTGCCGGGGTGTATTGAGCGCCGTCATGCCTATCGATCAACTCTTGTTATTCATCGCAGCTGGCTTGCTGCTCAATCTGACGCCGGGGCCGGATGTGCTGTACATCGTCTCCAACGCCCTGCGGGGTGGCGCACGCGTGGGAATGGTGGCGGCGCTGGGCATCACGGCCGGCTGTTTTGTTCACATTCTGGCGGCAGCAGCAGGGGTCAGCGCGCTGATGGCAGCGTCTGCCACGGCGTTCACGGTGCTGAAGTGGGTGGGGGCCGCGTACCTGGTGTACGTGGGGAGCCGCTTGTTGCTCTCCCACCCCCCATCTGCTATCAAATTGGAAGCTGCTGGTGCATGTTCGACGGGGGCTGGAGGCCAGTTTGACTACCAATCCATCTTTCTGGGCGGATTTTGGACCAACGTGCTCAATCCCAAGGTCGCCCTCTTCTTTCTGGCCTTTCTGCCCCAGTTCATCGCCCCCACCGTGGAGAACAAACCAATGGCGTTTCTGCTGCTGGGACTGCTGTTCAACTTCAACGGCCTGTGGGTGAACCTGGGCTGGGCGTTGGCGGCGGCCTGGCTGGCGGGTCGCGCCGGTGTGGTCCAGCGCAGCATGCAGTGGCTTGACCGCTTGGCCGGCGCCCTTTTTGTTACCTTTGGCATCAAATTGGCGCTCGCGCAGTCGCCCAACACCTAGATCTATAGAAGGAAAGCACCATGCCCACACCCCTTGGTCAGATTACGCCACAGGAGGCACTGCAACGCACCATCGAACACCGCGAGATTTTTCACGACGAGATGCTGCATCTGATGCGCCAGATCATGGCCGGAGAGATGTCGCCGGTGATGATGGCTGCGCTGATAACCGGACTGCGGGTCAAAAAGGAAACCATTGGTGAAATCTCCGCCGCGGCCGAAGTGATGCGCGAGTTCTCGACCAAGGTCGAGATTGCCGAAAAAACCCATCTGGTGGACATTGTGGGCACGGGTGGCGATGGTTCGCACACCTTCAACATTTCTACCTGCTCCATGTTTGTGGCCGCAGCAGCAGGTGCCAAGGTCAGCAAGCATGGCGGACGCAGCGTCAGCAGCAAGAGCGGCAGTGCCGATGTGCTCGAAGCGCTGGGCCTCAACATCAACCTCTCACCCGCAGCCATTGCCCGTTGCGTGGCCGAGCAGGGTATTGGCTTCATGTTTGCACCCAACCACCACCCCGCCATGAAAAACGTGGCCCCGGTGCGCCGCGAAATGGGCATCAAAACCATATTCAACCTGCTGGGGCCGCTGACCAACCCGGCCAGTGCGCCTAATATCCTGATGGGCGTGTTCCACGCCGATCTAGTGGGCATCCAGGTGCGCGTGATGCAGCGCCTGGGTGCCGAGCACGCCGTCGTTGTGTACGGGCGCGACGGCATGGATGAAGTGAGCCTGGGTGCCTCCACTCTGGTGGGCGAACTCAAGGACGGCAAGATCACCGAATACGAAATCCACCCCGAAGACTTTGGTATGGTCATGGCCAGCAACCGCGCGCTCAAGGTGGTGACACCGGATGACTCCAAGGCCATGTTGATGGGGGTCCTGGACAACCAGCCGGGTGCCCCCAAAGACATCGTGGTGCTCAATGCGGGCGTGGCACTGTATGCCGCCAACGTGGCGTCGACGATGATGGAAGGTATTGGCCTGGCGCGCCAGGCCATTGAATCGGGTGCGGCCAAGTCAAAGCTCCAGGCACTGATCAAACTATCGGGCGAACTTGCAAACCAATAGCTTTGCGGGACAGATCTTCAGCTCTGCCCCCAACCAATAAGGAAAAGACATGAGCGACATTCTGGACAAAATTGTGGCGGTCAAGCGCGAGGAGGTGGCTGCTGCATTGAAGCGCAAGTCGTTGGCCGTCGTGCGGGCAGATGCTGAATCGCGGGTGTTGACGCGTGACTTTGTGGGCGCGCTCCGGGCCAAAATCGCCGCCAGCAAACCGGCTGTGATTGCCGAAATCAAGAAAGCCAGTCCCAGCAAGGGCGTGTTGCGCGAAGACTTCATTCCGGCCGACATCGCGCAGTCCTATGCCGATTGCGGCGCCGCCTGCCTGTCGGTGCTGACCGACGTCCAGTTCTTCCAGGGCGAGGTGGATTACCTCAAACAGGCCCGCGCCAGCTGCCAGCTGCCGGTACTGCGCAAGGACTTCATGGTCGACCCATACCAGATTTATGAATCCCGAGCCATGGGCGCCGACTGCATTTTGTTGATTGTCGCCTGCCTGGATGACGCCCAGATGAAAGACCTGGAGGGCATTGCCCGCAGCCTGGACATGGCCGTGCTGGTGGAAGTGCACGACGGTGCTGAACTGGACCGCGCGCTCAAACTGAAGACGCCTCTGATTGGCATCAACAACCGCAACCTGAAGACCTTTGAGGTCAGCTTGGATACCACGCTGGCGCTCAAAGCCCAGGTTCCGGCTGACCGCCTGCTGGTGACCGAGAGCGGTATCCAGACGCGCGATGATGTGCTGCGTATGGGCGCCGCTGGCGTCAACGCCTTTTTGGTGGGCGAGGCCTTCATGCGCGCGCCAGACCCGGGTGAGGCACTGGCAGCCCTGTTTGGCTAATCGGAAACATTTCCATGCCTGCTCACGCGCCTGACAAGGTCACTTTGATACAGGAAGTCACCTCGGCTGCACCCGCTGGAGACCAGTTGCAGACCGCCGATCCATCGGGCTGGCCGGTTGCACCCGGGTGGCAGCCCTTGGTGGGCGGATTTTTCCAGTCCACTGCAGGACAGGGACTGCTGGATTTTCTGCGGCAACGTCTGCAAACCGGGGCCAGCATTTTTCCGCCGCAGCCGCTGCGGGCCTTGCAATTGACACCGCCCGATGCCGTGCGGGTCGTCATCCTGGGGCAGGACCCGTACCATGGACGCGGTCAGGCCGAGGGACTGGCGTTCTCTGTCGCGCCAGGTGTTCCCTTCCCACCTTCCTTGCGCAATATTTTCAAGGAACTGCAGCGTGACCTGGGAACACCCTTTCCCGCTATGCCGCAGCCCGGCGGCAGCCTGGTGAAATGGGCACAAAAAGGCGTTCTCCTGCTCAACACCTGCCTGACGGTGGAAGAAGGCCAACCCGCCAGCCATTCCGGCAAGGGGTGGGAGTTGTTGACCAACGCCATCATCCGCCAGGTATCCCAAGAAGCCCAACCCGCCGTCTTCATGCTCTGGGGCGCGCATGCCCGGAGCAAGCGGCCGCTGATCGACACCGACCGCCACCTGGTGCTCACGGCAAATCACCCATCGCCCTTGTCGGCAATGCGTCCTCCCCTGCCATTTATCGGCTGCGGCCACTTTTCACAGGCGCGGGCCTGGCGTGATGCGCACCTGGCTCCAGCCTGAGCCGACTTGTGCCAGCCGATTTTCGGCGTCGGATTGGAAAAATCTCAGCACCGTGATATGACAAGACGCCAAACCCGTGGCATAATCCGGGGTTCACCTTGGAGAGGTGGCCGAGTGGTTAATGGCAGCAGACTGTAAATCTGCCCTCTTACGAGTACGCTGGTTCGAATCCAGCCCTCTCCACCAGTGATGAATTGACTGTTGTCTGTAAGGCGAATCTATGCGGGGTTCGTATAGTGGTAATACCTTAGCCTTCCAAGCTAAAGCGAGGAGTTCGATTCTCCTACCCCGCTCCATAGTCGGTTTGTCGCGTTAGGTTTGTAAAGAATTTGCCCTTTTGGCTCAGTGGTAGAGCACTCCCTTGGTAAGGGAGAGGTCGCGGGTCCGATTCCCGCAAAGGGCACCAGGTTTTTGTGCTGTCAGCGCTGTGTTGGCGGTGCAACAAATGTTGTTGATTTGAATTCATTACTTTTCGGAGTTCGATAATGGGAAAAGAAAAATTCACACGTACCAAGCCCCACGTGAACGTAGGCACCATTGGCCACGTTGACCACGGCAAGACTACGCTGACTGCTGCCATCACCACCGTGCTGGCAGCCAAGTTCGGCGGCCAAGCCAAGGCCTATGACCAGATCGACGCGGCTCCAGAAGAAAAAGCACGCGGCATTACCATCAATACCGCCCACGTGGAGTACGAGACCGCCAATCGTCACTATGCCCACGTGGACTGCCCTGGACACGCCGACTATGTGAAGAACATGATCACCGGCGCTGCCCAAATGGACGGTGCGATCCTGGTTTGCTCCGCAGCTGACGGCCCCATGCCCCAGACCCGTGAGCACATCCTCTTGGCCCGCCAGGTCGGCGTGCCTTACATCATCGTCTACCTGAACAAGTGCGACATGGTGGACGACGCCGAACTGCTCGAACTCGTCGAAATGGAAGTGCGCGAGCTGCTGGACAAGTATGACTTCCCAGGCGACGCAACCCCCATCATCCACGGCAGCGCCAAGCTCGCCATGGAAGGCGACAAGG
>DAOQRI010000265.1:0-4669 GCA_035355475.1 Rhodoferax sp.
GGCGACGAAATCCCCTTTGGCCGGCCGGGGATCGAGATGATGGATGAGTTGGGCTGCAACTTCTTTGCCTACGCCTGACTCCCCGTGTAACAAGACCGAGACTTTTTGCGGAGCAACTTTGTGAACCAGCGCTTCGACGCGCCGCATGGCAGGTGAAATACCCAACACCACCTCGGTGTCTTTCACCGGAGAATCGGCCAGTGCGTCTTGCACCAGCACTACCAGTCTTTCAATATCGAACGGCTTGGTCAGATATTCCCGGGCACCGGCGCGGATGGCCGTTACCGCATCATTCACACTGCCGTAGCCAGTCAGAAAAAACCAGGGCAGAGCCCGAATTGCGGCGGGCAGCTTGACGAACCAGTCGGTAGCCAATCCGTCAGGCAAACGAACGTCACAGATGACTGACGAATAGATCGGCTTCATATGCCCTTCGGCATCGGCGAGAGTCCTGCACCATTGAACACGAAGTCCTTCCAGCTCAAAGCGTTGAACCAGCGACTCCCCCATGATTGAATCGTCTTCAATCAACAAGACACTTTTCATACTTCTTTCTCTTGTAGTTCCTGATTCGGTAGCCAGAACACCAGACGCGTCCCGTTCAAGGTGTTGGCGTCCAGTTCGAACCCGCCCCGATAGTGGCTCGCCAACTCCTGACACACCCACAAGCCAAATCCTCTGGGGTCTCGACCACTCTCTGCTGCCAGCGTTTCCCTGAACTTGTCCAACGTGAGTGGCAACCCGGAGTTGCAGACGCAAAATTGAACCCGGTTCCCATCGGCTTGAAGCACGGCCTCAATCTGCCCGTCCTGTCCGGCGGCCTTGATAGCGTTGAGCAATAGGTTGAGCATGACCTGCCGCAGTGGGGCGGAAGGTACACGCAGGGCGGATTCCACTTCAATCCGTGTCGCAATGTGGGCTGACTGAAGGCTTGCCGTGGCCTGCACCAGCGTGACGACATCCTCCAGGTCTCCTGGCTCCAGCGGGCGATCTTCTATACGTACCTGTGGAAGCAAAGCCGCAACCGTGGTTCTAATTTGCTGCAAACCGCGGTCCAGCAAATCCAGCGTCCGTTGTCGAACATTTTCAGCATTGCCATGAAGACGCAACGTTTGTGTGGCTGTGAGCAAGCCCATCAGCGGATTGTTGATTTCATGGGCAACGGCAGCCGTCATCCTTCCGACGGCAGCCAGACGTTCGGCTGAAAGTGCCCTTGCCTCTGCTTTTTCCCGTTTTTCGAGTTCACCCATCAGCTGAAGGACTGCGTCGCCTATCCGACTCAACTCCGGATCAGTCGTTTTAGGCACCTCGGCTCGCAGAGAGGTTGACGGTTCCCGGCCAATGCGTTCAATTACCTTGATCAGACGTGCCACGGGTTGCGTCATGCGTTTACCAACCCACCAACCAACCGGCACCAACAGCGCCACAGCAAGTGCAACGCCAATCATGGCTGTTTTGAACAATGCCAGCCAATCCGCAGCAAAAACGGGAGCCTCCACCTCCAGGAACACGTGACCCAGAGTCTGGCCGTCCTCGCTGCGAATGGGTTCCAGCAAAATCACCGCGCCATCGCTCTGATCGAGCCGTTGCCTTTCCTGAATGTCCTGGGTGTTCATCAAGGACTGTCCGCGCCAGGTATGCCCCAGCATGGGCCGCCCAGTATCCAGTTGAACCGGATCCGACGCCGCGAAGACTTTGCCATCAGCATCCACTACCGCCAGCCGGGCGTGACCCGTGCTCGCACCGGGAATCAGGGCAGCGGTGTCGCGCAATAGGGCGAATGTGCGCCAGGTGTCATCAGCAGCAAGCAACGGGCGCGCTTGGGAAACCAGCAGAATCAAGGCGCGATCCAGCGTGGCCAGCGTTTCCAATCGCGCACTGCTGGCAGAAAGCCGAGCTGAGACGGCCGTCACGAGTAACGCCGTGATGAACACTGCGATGGACAACCCAAACGGAATCTGTACCCGGTAGGGCAGGCGTCTCAACATCAGGCCACCACGCCGCTTCCTGGCACACCTTGCGCCTGGCGCCGGATCGATTCAAACAAGCCTGCATTCCCCTCGGTGAAGCCAGTGAGGTTCAGTGCGCGCAACAGGTCCTGGCCGGCCTTGTCGTCCGCCATGGACAAAAGAGACTTCAGCAACGCATTCTGGAATGGATGTGCCGCTCCTCGCTTGGTCACAAGTGGAGGAAAACCATGGGGTTCTGACTTCCAGACCACTTCGGTCTGGGCCACAGCGGTCATGCCCTGCTGGCGCATGGTTTCCCAGACATAGCCGTCAATCGAACCGGCTTGGGCCAAACGCGCGGCAACGCTTTCCGCCACATTGCGATGGCCGTGGGCAAAAAAAGTTCGCTTGAGGTCACGTTGACTCAATCCTGCTTTTGCAAGCTGGGCTTGCGCGACCAACCACCCGGAGTTCGACAGCGGATCTGAATAGGCCAGCACCTTGTCGCGCAGATCGTTCCAACCATTGATGGGCATAGAGAGTCCGCGTGAACGGATCAGGTAGGCTTGGTACACAGGTTGGCCCTGGTACAGCGGCACCGCCAGCAGCGACAAGTCGGTTTCGTAGCGCACAAGTGGATAGCCACAGATCCAGGCGGCATCAATCTGCCCCGAAAACAGCAGATCCAGGATGACCTGATAGGACTCCCGGGCCAGAAAACTCACCTCGCAGCCGGTGCGCGCTGACAAGTACCGCCCCCAACGGGATAGAAACGCCACCTGATCGGCCAGGATGACGGGTGTGAGACCGATGCGCAAGCGCTCACTGGCTGCGCTCGCCGGCTTCACCATGGTCGTGATCGCGCCACTCACCAACGTTTGCACGCAGTCTCTTCTGTTCATCACCTGTCTCCTAGTCGTTACGAATTCGTAACGTGTATTTTTCAGGGATGTTACCAAATCAACCCGTTTCCCGGTTTGATATTTTGTAACTCATTGATTTTGTTCAAAAAAATAGCTGGCACGGGCCGTGCAATGTCTGAAAGTCATTTTTCCAACAATGAGGAGACAACATGGAAGACGTGAAAGTTGGCCGCCGCTTCTTTTTGAAGTCAGGCGGTACGGCCGCAGCCGCAATGAGCGCCGTGGTCATTCCCATCCACAACGCCGACGCGGCAACTCGTGCAGCAGCACCCGCGGCTGGCACGACCCTGCCCTATCCGAAGAAGGCTGTCGGCAAAGTCGGCAGCATGCCGGTCAATCAGGCCGTGGGATTCAGCTATCCCGATGCCAGCTCGCCTTGCTACGTCATCCGCATGGGCAGTCCAGTGCCTGGCGGCGTGGGGCCCAACGCAGATATCGTGGCCTACAGCTCGATGTGCACCCACATGGGCTGTCCGGTCGCCTATGACGGCGGAACCCGTACCTTCAAATGCGGCTGCCATTTCTCCATCTTCGACCCGGAGAACAACGGACAGATGGTGTGCGGGCAAGCGACGGAAAACCTGCCCATGATCAAACTCGAATACGACGCCAAGACCGACACTGTCCACGCCTCGGGTGTTGACGGGTTGATCTACGGCCGTCAGTCCAACATTCTTTGAGGAGCAGACCATGTCTACCAATATCAATGACCGCATTGCTCTGCCACCCAAGGATGCGCAAAAGAGCAACATGACCTGTCACTTCTGTATCGTGGGCTGTGGCTACAACGTCTACAAGTGGGATGCCAACAAGGAAGGTGGCCGCCCCGCCAGCCAAAACGCGCTGGGGGTTGATTTCACCAAACAGGTGCCGCCCATGGGCATCACCATGACCAAGGCGATGACCAACACCATCACCGACAAGGCGGGCAAGCGCTGGAACATCATGATCGTTCCCGACAAAGAGTGTGTCGTCAACAGCGGCCTGTCGTCCACCCGCGGCGGCAAGATGGCCTCCTACATGTATGCGCACGACGGCATCGCCAAGGAGCGCCTGAAAACACCCCGCATCTACCGCGGTGACCAGTGGTTTGATACCGGCTGGGACAACGCGATGGCCTTGTATGCCGGGTTGACCAAGAAAATTCTGGACACCGATGGCCCTTCAGGCTTGTTCTACGACTGCTTTGACCACGGGGGTGCGGGCGGTGGTTTCGAGAACACCTGGGGAACGGGCAAGCTGATGTTCAGCGCCCTGAAAACCCCCATGGTGCGCATCCACAACCGACCAGCGTACAACTCAGAATGCCATGCTACGCGCGACATGGGAGTCGGTGAGCTCAACAACAGCTACGAAGACGCGCAACTGGCAGATACCATCATCTGCACCGGTGCCAACCCCTATGAGACGCAATCGAACTACTTCCTGAACCACTGGGTGCCTAACCTGAACGGGGGCACCGTGGACAAGAAGAAAAAGCGCTTCCCGGGTGAGAGTGCGGCATCCGCCAAGGTCATCATCGTGGACCCGCGTCGCACGGCAACCGTGGCCATCAGTGAACAGGTGGCGGGTAAGGAAAATGTCCTGCACCTGGATATTGAGCCTGGTTCTGATACTGCGCTGTTCAACACCTTGTTCACCTACGTGGTGGCCCAGGGCTGGCACGACAAGGACTTCATTGCCAAGCACACCAAAGGCTTTAACGATGCGGTCAACACCAACAAGATGTCACTGGAAGACGGCTCAAAGGCCACGGGCATATCGGTCGACAAGCTCAAACAGGCAGCCGACTGGGCC
>DAOQRI010000266.1:0-4663 GCA_035355475.1 Rhodoferax sp.
CCATAGAGCGCTTCCTGGAAGCCATGGCAGCCGGTTTGAACGGCCCGGACGCCGATGGCAAAAACCTCAAGATCAACCTGGTGCTGACCGACCTGAACGAATCCTATGTGCTGTGGATTGAAAACTCGGTGCTGCACTTCAAGCGCGCCAAACCGGCCGAAGACGCCAACGCCACGCTGACCCTGACCAAGGAGATCTTTGTGAAAATGATTGCCGGAACCGCTGGCGTCAAGGACACCCTGCTCAGCGACGACCTGAAGATTGGTGGCAGCAAGATCGACCTGGTTCGCTTCTTTGGCCTGATCGACAAGGCGCCGGGCACCTTTGCCATCGTGACCAAGTAGCGCATTGCGCCGAAGGTTTCAATCCACAAAGAAGTCAGGCAAGAAATTCTTGTTGCCTGGCGTGACCGCATAGCCGTCCAGGTCGGTGATGCCGTGCTGCGCCAGCACGGTGTCGTCGATATAAAAATTGCCGGTCTCCAGAGCGTCCTGCGTGAAGACGCAATACGCCGCATCGGCCATGATCTCGGGCGTCCGGCACAGGGCAACATCGACACCCGGAATCATCTGCATGGCGGCGGTGGCTATTGCCGTGCGCGGCCACAGGCTGTTGACCGCAATGCCGAACTTCTTGAACTCCCCCGCGTGGCCCAGCGTACACAGGCTCATGCCGTACTTGGCCATGGTGTAGGCGGTGTGCGGGGCAAACCAGTGGGTCTTGAGCGACAGCGGTGGCGACAACGTGAGTACCTGGGGCTTGCGCCCCGCCGCGGCTGACTTCTTCAGTTCTGGCAAACAGGCTGCGGTGCACAGGTAGGTGCCACGGGCGTTAATGCCATTCATCAAATCGAAGCGCTTCATGGGCGTGGCTTCGGTGTTGGTCAGGCTGATGGCGCTGGCGTTGTTGACCAGGATGTCGATGCCACCAAAGGTCTCTACCGCTTTGGCAACCGCCGAAAACACAGCCTCGTCGTCGCGGATATCCACCGCCAGCGGCAGAGCGCGTCCACCGGCGGCCTCAATCTCTTTTGCGGCACTGTAGATGGTGCCCGGCAGCTTGGGATTGGCTTCGGTGGTCTTGGCCAAAATGACGATGTTGGCCCCGTCGCGCGCCGCCCGTGTGGCAATGGCCAGGCCAATGCCGCGCGAGGCGCCGGTGATGAAAAGGGTTTTGCCCTTCAGGCTGGACGCGGTTTGCGAAGAAGTGCTCATGGCGATTCCTGTGATTGGTTTACCCACATTTGCTATTACTCTGATAGCTTCTCATGCATATTCCACGAGGGCTAGAGGCCAATTTGACCCTCAATTTTGATGCTCAAATACTAGAAAAATCCGGTTTGCGCTTTTCCAGGAAGGCGGTAAACGCCTCCTTGGCCGCGGGCTCCTGCAGCAGGCGGGCGAAGCTCTCGCCCTCTTCGCTCATCTGCGCCAGCACCTGAGCCATCTGGCCCTTCTTCATCAGGCGCTTGGTTTCTATCAGCGCCGCCAGCGGCTTGGCCGCCAGCTTGCGCGCCTGCGCTTGCACCATGGCGTTGACCTCCGTGGGCGGCAGGATGCGGTTGACCAGCCCCACTTCTAGCGCGGCCTCGGCCATGAAGGGCTCACCCAGCAAAAGCGCTTCTGCGGCGCGGTGGTAACCCATCATCTGCGGCACCAGCAGGCTCGATGCGGCTTCGGGGCACAGGCCCAGGTTCACAAACGGCATGGAGAAGGCGGCGTTGTCGCCCGCATAGACCAGATCGCAATGGAACAGCAGCGTGGTGCCAATGCCCACTGCAGGGCCGCATACAGCGGCGATCACGGGTTTGGGGTGCGAGGCAATGGCGCGCAGGAACTGGAACACAGGCGACTCCTGCGTGGACGGCTTGCGCTGCAGGAAATCGCCAATGTCGTTGCCTGCGCTGAACACCGTGATGTCGCCCTGGATGACCGTGACACGGATAGCGGGGTCGGCCTTGGCCTGCTCCAGACCTTCGGCCATGGCGGCGTACATGGCGGGGGTGAAGGAATTCTTCTTCTCCACGCGGTGGATGGTGAGGGTCAGCACGCCGTCTGCGACGTGGGTCAGGATGTCGTTCATCGTGTTTCTTTCAATCAGTTGAGGACAGAGCTTGCCGGTATGCGTCTGCGGTCTGTGCCGCAAGCATATTAATTTTTGTAATACACAACCTGGTGCGTAGTAGCCAGCAGCACGCCGGCCTCGTTCCACAGTTGTGCCGTGTGGTCGAAGTAGCCGTTGCGAAAGGCCTGCGCCTGTGCCTGGGCCAACAGAAAACTGCTGCCGCTGGCCTGCAATTGCGCGCTGTCGGCGTGGAAATACACCGTCATGGTGACGGTGCCCACGGGAACCAGCGTGGCACGGCGCACGAACACGCGGGGGAAGAACACATCGGCCAGCGCGGTAAGCGAGGCAAAGTCCAATGGCCGCGGCGGGTTGTCGCGGACCCACAGTTGGGTCAGGCTGTGGTCGCCCTGGCCATCCCACACGGTGGGCATGCCGCCCGACACAGGGCGCATGTCGTAACGTTTGACCCACTCCATGGGCATGGGGCCCTGGCCATTGGAAACTTGGTCGGGCGCGGGAACCTTGGGCATCGCTTCCTCGTCCACACTCCAGGTCTCGCGCCGCAAGGCGGTGAAGGCCGTGCCGGTGAGCACAGTTTCACCGCCCTGTTGCACCTCAAGAATCCAGTGCTGGGTGGAGCGGTTGGTGCGCGCAGCACGCGCCTGCACGGTGAACGGGCCGTGGGCCAGCGCCGCTGCAAAGTTGATGGTAAGTGACACCGGCTCGCCCAGGCGGTCCGGGTGCAGCAGCACCGCGTTCATCATCTGTGCGGCGCTGATGCCGCCAAACGGCCCCACCATGTTGGCGTAGGCCGCGCTGGTGTGTCCGGCAAAGCTGCCGTCGGCCTGTCGCTCCATGGCGACAGCCTGATCAAATGCATGGCTACTCAAAACAGTCTCCCAAAATAAAAAAGCCACCCGCAGGTGGCATCCGGTCTTGATCAGTTGGCGACAGAGCTTGCCGCTACGCGGCGGCGGTCTGTCCCGCAAAGATATCAAACCCGCTCAAAAATGCCGGCTGCTCCCTGGCCTGTGCCCACGCACATGGTCACCATGCCGTACTTCAGATTATGGCGACGCAAGGCGTGAATCACTGTCGCGGCCCGGATAGCTCCGGTGGCGCCCAGCGGGTGTCCCAGGGCGATGGCACCGCCCATGGGGTTGACTTTGGACGGGTCCAGACCCAGGGTGTTGACCACCGCCAGCGACTGCGCGGCAAACGCTTCATTCAGCTCGTACCAGCCGATGTCCTGGCTGTTGATGCCGGCGTAGCGCAGGGCGGCGGGAATGGCCTCGATGGGGCCAATGCCCATGATCTCGGGCGGCACACCGCGTGCGGCGTAGGACACAAAGCGCGCCAGCGGCGTCAGGCCAAATTGCTTGACTGCCTTTTCGCTGGCCAGGATCAGGGCACCGGCGCCATCGCTGGTCTGCGAACTGTTACCGGCCGTGACGCTGCCGCGTGCGGCGAACACCGGGCGCAACTTGGCAAGGCCTTCCAGCGAAGTGTCAGGGCGTGGGCCCTCGTCCAGGCTCACGGTGCGGGTCCTGGTGTGGACTTCGCCAGTGGCCAGGTCGGGCGTGCGCTCAATCACGTCGATGGGGGTGATCTCATCGGTGAACTCGCCAGCCTGCTGCGCCTTGATGGCACGCATGTGCGACTCCAGCGCAAAGGCGTCCTGCATCTCGCGGCTCACCTTCCACTGCTGCGCCACCTTCTCGGCGGTCAGGCCCATGCCGTAGGCGATGCCGATGTTTTCGTCACGCTCAAAGATGGCGGGGTTGAACGAGGTCTTGTTGCCGCCCATGGGCACCATGCTCATGGACTCGGCACCACCGGCGATCATCACATCGGCTTCGCCCACGCGGATGCGGTCGGCCGCCATCTGGATGGCGGTCACGCCGGAAGCGCAGAAGCGGTTGACGGTGACGCCACCGATGGGGTGGGTGAAGGCCAGGCCGGTGGCGATGCGGGCCATGTTCATGCCCTGCTCGCCCTCGGGGAAGGAGCAGCCGATGATGGCATCTTCAATCGCCTTGGGGTCCAGCGTGGGCACCTGCAGCATGGCGCTCTTGATGGCCGCCACCAGCAGTTCGTCGGGGCGGGTGTTGCGGAAATAGCCGCGCCCGGAACGTCCGATGGGCGTGCGGGTGGCCGCAACGATGTAGGCGTCTTGCACTTGTTTCATGGAGTCACTCCTTTTGGATTCTGTAAAGGCCCAGGCTCACGCCGGGACGCTGACGGGATTGGGGGCAGTCGACTTTTTCGACGGCACCCAGGCCCAGATGAATTCACACACAATGGGCTGCTCGCCCGAGGCGTCGGTCACGGTCACCGGGACCACCACCTCGCCCTTGTCCTGGCTCTGCATCAGCTTGCGCTGCTGCGCGCTCAAATGCGCTACGGCCCGCATGTCGCCCTGGGTGCGGCGTTTGAACTGCACCTTGAGTTCCTTGGCCAATGGCAGACAGTCGTCGCGCACATTCATGCCCACCACCATGCCGGTGGCGGTTTCCGCCAGCAGGGTCATAGCCGCCGCGTGCACACCCTGGATGTGGTTCTGCACCCGGCGCTGGTTGGCAATGGCGATTTCCAC
>DAOQRI010000267.1:0-4643 GCA_035355475.1 Rhodoferax sp.
TCCGTTTCCCGCCAGCTTTGGCCTCTACGGCAAGCCAACGACCATTAACAATACCGAGACTTTCGCTGCTGTTCCCTGGATCATCCGCAATGGAGGTCAAGCCTACCTGGAATGTGGGAAGCCAAACAACGGTGGTACAAAAATTTACTCAGTCAGCGGAGATGTAGAGCTCCCGGGCAATTTCGAGGTTCCTATGGGCACACCCTTTTCCAAAGTATTGGAATTGGCAGGTGGCGTAAGAACCGGTCGAAAGCTCAAGGCAGTTATTCCCGGCGGTTCATCGTCACCAGTGTTGCCAGCGTCCATCATGATGGATTGCACAATGGACTACGACTCGATTGCGAAGGCTGGGTCCATGTTGGGATCTGGCGCTGTGATTGTGCTAGATGACAGTCGTTGCATGGTGAAGAGTCTTCAACGACTTAGCTACTTTTATATGCATGAGTCGTGTGGTCAATGCACGCCTTGTCGAGAAGGGACTGGTTGGCTATCTCGGGTCGTGGATCGCATAGAGAACGGCCATGGACGACCCAGCGATATGGATTTGCTGGATAGCGTTGCGGAAGATATCCAGGGCCGAACGATTTGCGCCTTGGGTGATGCAGCGGCCATGCCTGTGCGTGCCATGATCAAGCATTTCCGGCATGAATTTGAATACCACGTTGAGCACAAGACCTGTATGGTCCCTGCCTACGTTTGAGTGAGTTCCAAGATGATTGAAATCGAACTGGACGGAAAAAAGGTTGATATTGTTGAAGGCAGCATGATCATGCATGCAGCTGAAAAAGCAGGCACCTATATTCCCCATTTTTGTTATCACAAGAAGTTGAGCATCGCGGCAAGCTGCCGGATGTGTTTGGTCGATGTCGAGAAGATGCCCAAGCCGATGCCAGCGTGTGCGACGCCGGTCACGCAGGGAATGATCGTTCGGACAAAGAGCGAGAAAGCCGTTAAAGCGCAAAAATCGGTGATGGAGTTTTTGCTGATTAACCATCCTCTGGACTGCCCTATTTGTGATCAAGGCGGCGAGTGTCAGTTGCAAGATTTGGCAGTTGGTTACGGAGGATCTTCATCTCGCTACCAGGAAGAAAAGCGGGTCGTTTTTCACAAGGACATTGGCCCTCTGGTGTCCATGGAGGAAATGAGTCGGTGCATTCATTGCACCCGATGTGTTCGATTTGGACAGGAAATCGCAGGGGTTATGGAATTGGGCATGTCGCATCGGGGCGAGCATGCTGAGATTGAAACCTTTCTGGGGCAGTCAGTTGACTCGGAACTGTCTGGCAACATGATTGACATTTGCCCCGTGGGTGCCCTGACGAGCAAACCTTTTCGCTACAGCGCCAGAACGTGGGAATTGTCGCGTCGCAAGTCCATCAGTCCGCACGATTCGACGGGTGCGAACTTGATTGTTCAGGTCAAGAATGATCGGGTGATGCGGGTCGTTCCGTTGGAAAATGAGGCTGTTAACGAATGCTGGATTGCTGACCGGGATCGGTTCTCTTATGAGGCTTTGAATAGCAGTGAGAGACTGACTGCGCCGATGTTGAAACAAGGTGGCGCGTGGAAGGTGGTGGACTGGAAGACTGCGCTTGAGTATGTTGCGCATGGTTTGCAAAGCATCCAGAAAAATCATGGCGCTGCCTCCATTGGTGCATTGGTAAGCCCGCACAGCACACTAGAGGAGTTGTCGCTGGCTGGTGCTCTCGTTCGAGGCCTGGGTAGTGAGAATATAGATTACCGACTTCGCAATGCCGAGTTTGAGGCATCACAACAGGGTGTCCGCTATTTGGGTATGGCGATACCCGATTTGTCACAACTTCAGCGCGTTTTGGTGATCGGTTCCAACCTAAGAAAAGACCATCCACTATTTGCGCAGCGTATTCGGCAAGCGACTCGTATCGGTTGCATCGTGAGCGCTATTGGTGAGCGGGACACGGATTGGGCTATGCCGGTACGTCATCTCTGCAAGGTGCCATCGACGGGATGGGTGCAGGCAGTAGCTGACATTGCAGTTGCTGTCGCGCAAGAAAAGGGGTTGTCAGCTCCGCTGAACGGAGAGGCTACAGAAATTGCGAAGCAAATCGCCAAGTCTTTGATGGCTGGAGAGCGGCGGGCAGTACTGCTCGGAAATGCTGCTGCCCATCATCCACATGCGTCACATCTTCTTACATTGTCGAATTGGATTGCTGATCAGACTGGTGCAGTTGTTGGATACCTTTCAGAAGCTGCAAACACAGTCGGTGCTCAACTGGTCGGAGCGATGCCTGGAGCGGGTGGTTTGAATGCTGGACAGATGTTGACTGGCGGACTGAAGGCCGCAATTCTTCTGAACAACGAGCCTGAATTTGATTCTGCTGCTGGCAGCAATGCAGTTGAGTCTTTGGGTCAATGTGAAATGGTTGTCACGTTGAGTCCATTTAAGGCAAACATGGCATGTAGTGATGTCCTGTTGCCCATTGCACCGTTTACTGAGACTCCCGGTACATTCGTGAACGCTGAAGGTCGAGTGCAGACTTTCCATGCAGTTGTCAAGCCTCTGGGTGAAACGCGTCCCGCTTGGAAGGTCCTGCGCGCATTGGCAAATGTCTTGAATTTGCCTGGTTTTGAATTCAATTCCGCTCAGGAAGTCTTGGAACATCTTCATGTTGCCAAAGGCGGTGTTGTGCCCGATCACGTGCCCGCCAATCGCCTCAGCAATGCGTGTGCGTTACCTACATCTGGGCTGATTAACTCTTCAGTTGAGCCCTGTGTTGCCAGCATCTATCAGTTGGACGGGATCGTACGCCGCGCCTCAGCGCTCCAATCGACTGCGGATGCAAGCGACAGTGTGAAGCAGGAGTTTGCAGCATGATTGACGCCATCTTTTCCTTTGGTCATGGCTTTATCGATGCTTCATGGTGGACCTCTTTGGCATGGCCAACCATATGGGCATTAATAAAGGTTTCTCTGGTGTTGGTCCTCGTGATGACTGCGGTGACTTACGCAACTCTATGGGAACGCAAGCTATTGGGTTGGGTGCAAATCCGTCTCGGGCCGAACAGGGTGGGTCCATGGGGTCTATTGCAACCGATTGCTGACGCCTTGAAGTTGATGACCAAGGAAATTGTGCGCCCGGCTGCGGCAGACAAGGCCCTCTTTTATCTTGGACCAGTATTGACAGTTGGTCCATCGCTTGCTGCCTGGGCTGTCATACCTTTTGGGCCAGAGATTGCTGCCGCCAATCTCAATGCCGGACTACTCTTTCTGATGGCTATCACATCGATGGAAGTGTACGGAGTGATTATTTCCGGATGGGCATCGAATTCTAAGTATGCGTTTCTTGGTGCGTTGCGTGCATCTGCGCAAATGGTTAGCTACGAGATTGGAATGGGATTCTGCTTCCTGATTGTCTTGATGGTATCGGCGAGTCTGAATCTAACGGACATTGTTGCGGGCCAAGGCCGAGGGTATTTCACGCAGATGGGACTTTCCTTTTTATCATGGAACTGGTTGCCGTTGCTCCCCATCGTAGTTGTGTACTTTGTGTCGGGACTGGCGGAGACCAACCGTACACCCTTTGACGTCATTGAGGGGGAATCAGAGATTGTCGCGGGCCACATGGTGGAATACTCCGGCATGTCTTGGGCCATGTTTCAAATGGCCGAGTACGCCAATATCTGGTTGATTTCTGTATTGGCTACCGTGATGTTTTTTGGTGGTTGGCTGTCACCCATCGATAGCGCGTTATTCAATTGGGTACCAGGCTGGATCTGGCTGGGTATCAAGACGTTTTTTGTAATGACCGTGTTTATTTGGGTTCGGGTGACTTTTCCGAGATTCAGATACGACCAGATCATGCGCTTGGGCTGGAAAGTATTTATTCCAGTCACTTTGGTATGGCTGGTGGTCATCGGAGTATGGATGCAGACTCCCTGGAATATTTGGAAGTAAATAGAGCCACCTATGTCTACTACAACTTCAAGTGCAGTTGAGCGGTCGTCCGGGATGGGCTTTTCGCTTAAGGATTTTTTATCCAGTTTTTTATTGATTGAACTTGCCAAAGGGATGCTGTTGACTGGTAAGTATGCTTTTAGAGGCAAAATTACACTTCAATACCCTGAGGAAAAGACACCACTATCACCCCGTTTTCGGGGGCTGCATGCTCTTCGTCGTTACGAAAACGGTGAAGAACGGTGTATCGCTTGCAAACTGTGTGAGGCAATTTGCCCTGCTCAAGCGATTTCCATTGAATCTGAAGTACGGGATGATGGTTCACGGCGCACTACTCGCTATGACATTGATCTGACAAAGTGTATTTTTTGTGGGTTTTGCGAAGAGAGCTGCCCGGTCGATTCAATTGTTGAAACACACATCCTTGAATACCACGGCGATAAGCGAGGGGACTTGTATTTCACCAAGGAAATGCTTCTCGCAGTGGGTGACAAGTATGAAAATGAAATTGCTGCGAATAAGCTGGCAGATGCCAAATATCGTTGATACGCGGCCAGAAAGAAATTAAATCATGAGCGTCACGACTGGAATGTTTTACGTGTTTTCCACGATTATGCTGCTGGCTGCATTTCGCGTGATAACCGCGCGCAATCCTGTGCATGCAGTCTTGTTTTTGGTTTTAACGTTTTTTCAAGCCGCAATGATTTGGA
>DAOQRI010000268.1:0-4623 GCA_035355475.1 Rhodoferax sp.
CGCCCACATCGAGCACACGATCCTGGGGACCCAAACGCATCGCCAGATTGCGTGCTGACATCACGATGCGCGGCCCTGCAATCGTGAAGTAGTCGAAATCCGGCGCCAGTGCGGCCGTGTAGGCCAGGGCACGGGCAGAATCAAACGGCAGCACGGTATCGAATGAATAGCAACATGTGCTTATTTTACGAGGGCTGGCGCCTGATTTATCTTAAGACCTTCTCAAGCAAAGTCCGCGTCCAGCACCACCCGATAGCGCGCCTTTCCCGAACGCAGGTGGTCCAGCGCCTCATTCATGCGGCTCATCGGGAAATGCTCTACCTGTGGCGCGATGCCGTGGCGCACACAAAATTCCATCATCCGGGTCAACACGCTGGGGGACGGGGTGGGCGACGCCGAAATGCTGCGCTGCCATGACAGCAAACCACCCGAGCGCACCTTCATGGCCTCGGTCACCACACCCACCATGTGCAGTCGGCCTTTTGGGGCCAAGGTATTGATCAGTGCGTCCCATTCCAGGCTCGCGCCAACAGTGACCAGCAGAAAATCGAGCGTGCCAGCGATGGACTTGAGCTCGGACATGTCCACACTGCTGACCGTATGATGCGCACCCAACAATAGGGCCTCGTCGCGCTTGGATGCTGACGAGGTAAACGCTGTCACCTCGCAACCCCAGGCGCGTGCGAACTTGACCGCCAGGTGCCCCAGACCCCCAATGCCCACCACGCCCACCTTGTCAGTCGGCTTGATGCCGTGAATCACAAAGGGCAGGAAAGCCGTGCCACCGCCACACATCAGCGGGCCTGCACTGGCGGCGTCCAGTCCGTCTGGCACCGCCAGGCTCCAGCTCCAGTGCGCGCGTACCCGGTCGGCAAAGCCTCCATGGCGCCCCACGATGGTGGGTTGGCGCTTGGCACACAGGTTTTGCTCACCCGCCATGCAGAAATTGCAATGGCAGCAACTGCTGCTGTGCCATCCCAGCCCCACACGCTGACCAACGCTGCGGCCTTTGGCCTGGTCGCCCACGGCAACGATGGTGCCGATGACCTCATGGCCAGGTACCAGCGGGTAGGTTGCAGGGAACCATTCACTATCGACCATCGCCAGATCAGAATGGCATACACCGCAATACTCCACAGCAATTTCCACGTCTTCGGGGTGCAGCGCGCCCGGGTCGAAATCCAGCCGCTGCAGGGGGCCGCCCTTGTGTGTGGCGGCCCAGGCGCGAAACATTGCCATGCTCAGTCTCCTCAAAAGGATCGAGGTTAGCCGGTTTGGCGCTGATCGCGTTGGCGCCTTGTAACACCTGCGACTGCCCGAACCCGGCGCATAATCAGCCCGGCGCTGGATTTGCCAACGCCCCCCATTTGAAGAGTTTTACTATGCATCGCGTCGCCATCAGCAGCACCGGGTTATTCACGCCCCCCGAAGTCATTTCCAACGCCGAACTGGTGACCGCGTTCAACGCGTACGCCGCATTGGAAAATGCCAAATACGCCGACGACATCGCCGCCGGCAAGCGCACCGCCATTACCGACTCCAACGTCGAGTTCATCGAAAAAGCGTCCGGCATCAAGCGCCGCTATGTGATGAACAAGTCCGGCGTGCTGGACCCACGGCGCATGCGCCCAGAGTTCAAACCCCGCCCCGACACCGAAATTTCCATGATGGCCGAGATCGCCGTCAAGGCTGCGCAAGACGCACTGGCCAACGCCGGCAAAACCGCAGCGGATGTTGATGGCGTCTACTGCGCCGCAGCCAATATGCAGCGCGCCTACCCCGCAATGGGCGTGGAAATTCAGACCGCTCTTGGCATCAGCGGCTATGCGTTTGACATGAATGTGGCCTGCTCGTCGGCCACCTTTGCACTGGAGATGGCCTACAACGCGGTGCGCTCTGGCGCAGCACGCGCCATCCTGGTGGTCAACCCTGAAATCACTTCGGCCCACCTGGCCTGGATGGACCGCGACTGCCACTTCATCTTTGGCGATGTCTGCACCGCCATTCTGGTGGAGCGGCTGGACCTGGCACCCGAAGGCGCATTCGAGATTCTGGGCACCCGCCTGCAAACCACCTTTTCCAACGCCATCCGAAATAACGCGGGCTTCATGTCGCGCGCCGAAGACCGGGACCCCGAAGACCGGGACCAACTCTTCAGGCAAGAGGGCCGCAAGGTCTTCAAGGAAGTTTGCCCCATGGCCGCTGAACACATGGCCAGCCATCTGGCTGCGCACGACCTGGCACCCAACGGCGTGCGTCGCTTCTGGCTGCACCAGGCCAATCTGGCCATGAACCAGCTCATCAGCCGCAAGCTGCTGGGACGCGATGCCGCCCCTGAAGAAGCTCCGGTTATTCTGGATGAATTCGCCAACACGGCATCGGCTGGCTCCATCATCGCCTTCCACCGACACAAGGCTGACTTCAAGGCTGGCGAAGTGGGCATGATCTGCTCGTTTGGCGCTGGCTATTCGATTGGCAGCGTCATCGTCAAGAAGATGTGAGATGGGTTGTGCGGGACATGTCAACCATCCTGGTCATTGACAATTCCCTCGACAGCCTGCGGTTGATTCAGGCCGCGCTGAAAGACCCATCCCGGGTACAAGTCGCTAGTAGCGAAGCGCAGGCTTTGCAAATGGCGTCGTCCGAGGCGCCACCGGATTTGATTCTGCTTGACGTGGGAACGCCCGATAACGGCGGCCATGCGGTTTGCCGCCGGCTCCAGGCCGAAGCGCTGGCGCAAGATATTGCGGTCCAATGCCTCGTTGCGAGTTCACCGCAGACTTATGAGGCCGAAATCGCCAAGCGCACCCAAGCGCTGACAGCTGTTCAGAACGTCACCATTCTGGCCATGGCGTCATTGGCCGAAACGCGCGATGCTGATACGGGCAACCACCTTCGCCGCACGCAACGCTACGTGCGTGCTCTGGCATGGAAACTGTCCAGCCATCCAAAATTTTCAGCCATCTTGACACCGACCAATGTCGGATTGCTGTACCGCTCGGCACCCTTGCACGACATTGGCAAAGTCGGCATTCCCGACCGCATTTTGCTCAAACCCGGCAAGCTCACGCCGGAAGAGTTTGAGATCATGAAGACCCACACCACGCTGGGGCGCGATGCGATTGCCAATGCCGAGGACGAACTGGGTGAAGACGCGGCCTTTTTGACGTTTGCCAAGGAAATAGCCTATTCACACCAGGAAAAATGGGACGGCAGCGGTTACCCCAAAGGTTTGAAGGGTGAGCAGATACCTGTATCAGCGCGCCTGATGGCCCTGGCCGACGTGTATGACGCGCTGATCAGCAGACGGGTGTACAAAGAGCCCATGCCTCACGCTCAAGCCGTGCAGGTCATTGAACAGGTGAGTGGACGCCACTTTGACCCAGATGTGGTGCAGGCCTTTCTGGCCATTCAAGACACCTTTGAGACGATTGCCGTCGCCTTCGCCGATGGCGATGCGGACCTGCGACCCAAGCTGGACTATCTGAAGGTCGCGCAGGGTGACGCACAGTAGCGCGTCTTGAAGGCGCTTACGCCAACGCGCGCTTCAGGCGAATCTCTTCCACCCGTGCAGTACCCACCGGCACCGTCTTGGCGCTGCTGGGTTCACGCTTGAAACCAGCGAGCTCGTGGAACCGCAATGCGCGGTCATTGCTCAGCGCAATCCACACCGACACATGGGTGCAGCCCTCTTCCTGCAAGCCCTCCCGCGCGGCATCCCACAAGGCCAGGCCCGCACCCTGCCCCTGGTGGCTGGAAGCCACATAAATGGACCAGATTTCACCCATGGTGGGTGGCGTGCCTTTGTCGCGTGAACGGTCAAAACCGACGAAGCCGATGATCTTGTCACCCTCCATCGCCACCAGCACCTGGGGCTCTGCGTATTCAATGGCTTCACGCCAATGGGCCTGTGTTTTCTCCAGCGCCGCCACGGGCACCGGTGCATTGGGGGTAGCGGATTTGAAGGCCTCGCACACGGTTGCGTTGTGGAGATCGGCAATGGCTTTGGCGTCGCGCAAGCTTGCGGGACGCACCGTGAAAGTAGTCGTACTGGACATGTCTGAACGTTCGCTCTGGAGCAAAAAATAACTGAAACGAGGGGACAGATTGTCGCTGCAATCCCGAACGGGGTTCAAACTCTACGTCACCTAGGGTCAACACCATTGCCAGTACCAGGGCACCCCAACAGAATGGCCGCCTCTTCACCGAGGATTCACCATGACTGCGCCCATCACCGTTTCTGCCAGCGATCTGCCCCTGCCATGCCTCTACCGCTGGGAGCGTGAGCGCACCAACCAGGTCTACCTGACCCAACCGACTGGCGGTGGTCGCGTGCTGGATATCACCTGGCGCGAGGCAGCCGACCAGGTTCGCCGTGCAGCGACATGGCTGGCATCTCAAGGCTGGCCTGAAGGCAGTCGCGTGGCCATCATCGGCAAGAACAGTGCCCACTGGATTCTCGCGGATCTGGCGATTCAGATGGCAGGTCACATCTCCATCCCGATTTACCCCACCTTCAACGGCGAGGCGCTGACCTACATCCTGGAGCACAGCGAGGCTCGGGCGTGCTTTGTTGGCAAGATGGACGACACCGCCAACCTGCAAACCGGTGTACCCGCAAAC
>DAOQRI010000269.1:0-4582 GCA_035355475.1 Rhodoferax sp.
CAGGGGCGTCGCTTGCTGTCAGAACTGGATTTGAAGATAATGAGGTTTTACGCATTTACTCAAATCACCATGTCTGATACACCATCGGAACCCACCCAGCGCTTGAATGTCGATTTGCCGAAATCGCAGTATTTCGCGCTCAAGTCATACGCGCTGCACCACGAGACCACGGTGTCGCAACTGGTGCGAGATTCGCTGCGCGGAATTGTGGAATACGACATCTGGTTCAAAGCCAAGGTGCAAGCCGCTCAGGCTGACCCGCGCCCTGCCATCAGCGGAGAAGATTGGGATGTCATACGCGCCCAGAAGCTGGCACAACGCAAAGCGCTGACTGACAAAGCATGAAGGTGCTGCGCAAGCCGCAGTATTGGGAAAGTCTGCAAGCCATCGAAGATTACATTGCCCATGACAACCCCGCTGCCGCCATCGATATGTGGCTCAGCATTGACGACCAGGTCAGCAAGCTGACAGACCCGAACTTCCCCCGCAGACGTGGCAGGGTGCCGGGCACGCTGGAGCTGGTGGTGCATGCAAACTACGTGGTGGTTTTGGAGCAGACGCCCGATACCGTAACGGTTATTGAGGTGCTGCATGTGGCGTTGAAGTACCCGTGAGGTATGCAAGCCATGCAATTGAATGCGTCGCTGCCATAAAGGTGGACTTGCCGTCAATTCGATTGCGGGTGATCATTATTCAGGCCCTGGCGTCGAGCGCATGTTCGCCAGGCCGAAGCATTACACCAACCGCGCTCACTCCAGCCTGAGCCAGAAAACGGAGTTGATCCGCGACCCATGCGAGTTCCGTATCAATGTTTTTGAGTGTCGCCATGGCCTCAGCATGCATACCAAGCTCACGCAATGCTTCAGCCTTCAGGATTTGGTCTTGTCCATGATCATCTTCCAGCAGGCCAATCAGATGCTCGAGGTTTTCGTCAAAGTCAATCGGCTTTAGAGCCTGACCATTTGTCTCTGAGTCTCGATATGCGTGGTTGTAGATGTGCCATGTCAGCGTACGCAAATAGCGCAATCGGTCGCGATCTTCAGTTTGTGAGATGAGTTCGGACAGCGCATGCGGATCGGCATCCTGTACTGCCGGGGCGTCCTCGTAGCCCTGCGGAAGCGTCTCAGTGAAATTGCTGCCAAACGATCCGTAGTTCCAGTGCTCGCCGAGATCTCCGGCATCTTCAATGGAAAATGCTTGGGCGCAGGATGGGCACCGTGTTGTCCGCACCGCACGCGGCATCATTGGTGCATCCAGATAGCCATCAGTCCACAATGTCGAACCGAATGTGTTGCCGGACCCAATGGTCCAACATTTCAAGGTGGTTTTGCAGTGAGGGCAAGAAAAGAAATGGTCTGGTCCGGGTGTTGTCATCGCAGTAGTTCAGTTAAAAAGCGGGGAATATCAGTTCGTTCATATTCAACCTCTATAAGGTGACTTTGAATGGTCGGCCTGCCACGCAGGCTCTCAAAACGGGGGCTCATCCCAATCATCCAGTGGTGGTGGGACTTTCGTTGTGGTAACTGGCGCCGCAGCGGGTTTGGGTGTGGATGGTGGCGAATAGCTAACTGACTGGCCCTCGTGGCGCCCACCCAGCATCTGCATGTCAGTTGCCTCAATCTCGATGGAATAACGTTCATGGCCGTCCTTGTCCTGCCATTTGCGGGTGCGCAGCCTCCCTTCGATATACACGGCAGCACCCTTGCGCAGGTATTCGCCCGCAATTTCTGCAAGGCGGCGGTACAGCACCACCCGGTGCCACTCGGTGGCCTCCTTCATTTCAGAAGTTGACTTGTCGCGCCACTTGTCGGTAGTGGCCAGCCGCAGATTGCAAACAGCCTCACCGTTGGAAAATGCCCGTAGCTCAGGGTCTGCGCCCAAATTGCCTATCAATATGACCTTGTTGATGGAGGCCATGCTTTCCTACCTTGTCTTTGATTTCTTGGTCAGGGCGCGTGGGAACACGCTACCGGCCAGCAGCGCGCAAACCATGGCCGCAAAGCCACCGGCCATGGTGCCCCCGTGCAACGCAAACACCAGCGAAAAGACGCCCACCTCCACCACAAAGCCGAACACCTGCCAGTGGGTGAGCTTGTGCCAAATGCTCCAAAGCCCCAGAAACATCACCACGCCATAAAACAGCGGCGTAGCGTCAAGATGTGCCAGACCAACTCCCATTTCAATCTCCTGTTGAGCAAGTGCCGAAGCACTCAATCTTCGGAGCACAATGAATGTTGGGCAAGAAAATTCGTAGGGGAAAAATGAGGATTTCGCACAGCACCATGGCAGGATTGCAGTTGAGCACAGCAGGGCGGTTGTCCGAGCTGATTCCACCGCGCAACTACAGCGATTTGAATCTGCAGGATTCCCAATTGCGTGTTTGGTTACCTGACCCTGCAAAGCAAGGCCTGGAAGAACTGTGCGAGATCAACGAAATGTCCATGACCGCCTACCTGACCGAGTATTTCGCGAGCTACTTGTTTGGCACTCACGAGGTGATGCGCATGCGCGCCAGCAAATCCGGCATCTATGAACCGGAGCCAGAGCGCCGATACAGCGCGATGACGCCCGGCGGCTATGTACCCGAAGCTCCAGTCGAGCCGGACCTTGGAAAGAATATCTTTGCGTTGAAGATTTGGGTGCCGGGGAAAATTAAGGAGGGCCTGCGGGTACAGGCGGACCGCGCGGACTCATCACTTGGCAAAGTGTCCAGATTTTTGATTTGCTCTCATCTGTTTGGCAATGAATATTGGCCGCAAGCGCTGATGAGGAATATCTCTCATGTTGCCCCTTCAGCCAATATTTGGGAGGACAGTCACGATGAAGAATAAGCAGTATCCTTCTAATGGAGAATCGGATGATCACAGCTGCCGAACTACTTGAATTGAAGTTACTGATAGAAGGTGTGCGTGAGCCTTCTTCTGGTATGGAAAGGCATTTTCTTAGGGTCATTTCCGGCAAAGCATCGCCTTGTACACCTAAAGAAAATGAGTGGCATCAATATTGGATAAGTGAAAAATCTGCAGCGATTGTTTTGCAACCGGACGAATCATCATTCGATCTGTTGGATTACCGCTCGGAATCGCCTCGCGTAGGTGCAATCAACGGCTTGCATGTAGTTTTCGATCCTCAGTTGCAACTGGCTGACTCAAAGTGGGTTTCGCTTTTTTCGATTATTCGAAACGAGATGATGATGTATCAACGTCGATATGCTAAGACTGTATGCCAGCTTCATCAATTGAGTCATCCAAAATATCAGGAAAATTTGGAGATCTACAGGGCTTGGCGGTCAGCTATCTCCCCAGAGAATTTGGAAGATTTATTTATCGAACTTCGTGTAAAGGATGCCAATCTCCGCGATTGGGTGGGGGCGACAGAGAGAATGCACAAAGAATTTCTTTCGAAATCAGGAAAGCCATACCCTGGTATTCGGGAGCCCAATGGCGGTAATTCCAATCGAGGAGCCAACTGCAATGTATGTAAAACATTTCTTGGATCTGAGTTCAACGTCAACTGCAAAGCATGTGGCTGGATGGTTTGCTCATCGTGCGGGGCTTGCGGATGTAGATTCATTCCGAACTACATCAACGACAGTTCAGAGGGATAGTTTGTGCTGACATGTATGGCCCTGTTTTTTCGCGATCAAACTTCAAAGAGAAGTTGCCCATATTTTTAAGGTCATGACGTGTCGATTGAGTATTTGTACAAATACGGCCAGATCAACAAGCTCTGCGAAGAACGTACGGAGAAGCTCTTCACAACACCCACGCTTTGGTTTCCATCCCCGGCTGCTTTGAATGATCCGTTTGAGTGTCGGCCATGGGTGACGGGCGATGGAACGCGAGAGCAGGTCATGGAATCGTTTTCTCGGATGCTCAGAAAAAAATTCCCCGACTGGACGGAGGATACCGTCTCGGCGAATGCCGCTTCTTGGTATTTGGAGCGTCGGCATCGTCATCCTGAAATCTGGAAAGGGATGCGAAAGGACCTGATCTCTGTAGTTGAACAAAGTGTCGGACTCTACTGCTTGTCGGAAGTGAATGACGAAATTCTCATGTGGTCGCACTATGCGGATGAGCATCGTGGGTTCTGCCTGATCTTTGAAGCTACAGACTCGACGCCGGTCTTCGGTGCCGCACAGCGGGTGAGCTACTCGAAGGAGCTACCTGACGTAGATGTTTTTTGCGACTCGCCACATGATGCCGCTAGTAAGGCATTGCTGACGAAATATTGCGGTTGGTCATATGAAAAAGAGTGGCGGATAGTTGATCACGAATTCGGCGCTGGCCATCATGACTATCCAGTTGAGTTGCTTTCAGGAGTCATTTTTGGAGCACGAATGCCGAATGCTGATCGCGCCAAGATTCAAGGGTGGCTACTACGACGAGGGCACGAAGTCCAGTTGCAAGAAGCAATCCAGAGTGAGCGGCACTTCAAAGTGGAAGTGCGCGTGCTTGGTTGAATGTAGTCGCCCCTGAAAAACCCCAAGAATCCAGTATTCATGCGGGTTGCGGGACGAATTAAGGCATAGATATTGCATTGATTTGCAGCATAAAAGCTTCAAACCTTGCAAAACCATGGC
>DAOQRI010000270.1:0-4574 GCA_035355475.1 Rhodoferax sp.
CCAGCTTCGTCGCAGGCAGAGCCAACCACTGGGCGCGCAAATACTCCTGATTTGACGACGTTCAGGCCTGCTTTGGTCAGCAGCTCCGCGGTGATGCCGGCGCCAGCGCCAGAGCCGATGATGGCCACATCGCAGGTGATGCGTTCCGGCAAGGCGCCGTGTTTGCCGCCGAGAACTTTCCAGCCGCGTTGCAGGCCCGCCGCAATGGGGTCAATGATGTTGGTCATGCGATTTCAGTGGATGCAGGGTGACTCAGACGGCTCTGGGGCCGGGATAGCCGATGGTCTTCCAGGACTCTTCGCCCGAGAAATAGGGCACAAACACGATGTCGTGCAGTCCCTGGTAGGCCTGGATGCGCAGCTCCGTGCCGGACGCGCGCATGGACTGCAGTGCGGCGCTGGTTTCTGCCACTGTGGCGTCTTCCCACGACGGCGACAGACCCACAATGCCGCGCCGGCCCGCGGCCGTGGCCAGCAGGCCGAACAGTTGCGAGAGTTCAGCCTGCACATGCGCGGGCAGGCCGGCGGTGAAGTCATCGGTACGCTGCAGGACCGCGTCGATGGCGCGTTGCTGTTCCAGCGCATCCGCAGGCAGCGTGCCTTGCAGCATGGCCTGTCCGACGCGGGCCATCAGCAGCCGCGCGGAGGGGCTGAGGCGGCCATTGACCAGGCCCGGCTTGATCAGTGCCACCGCGCCGCCAGCCACGGCCAGAACGACGGCGGCACCGATACCGAGCTTGAGAAAACTTCTGCGCTGCAGGTGGGGAGGCAGGTGCTTCATGGCAGTGTGTATCGGGTTACTTGGTCAGGAAGTCGAGGTACTTGGTCGCGAACTTGCCGTAAGGCGGCCACAGGAACTTCACGGCGCTGAAGGGGGCCTGGTAGAACACCGGGCGCATCTTGGAGAAGGTGACAAAACCTTCGTAGCCGTGGTAGTGGCCCATGCCGCTGTCGCCCACACCACCGAAAGGCAGATCGTGCTGGCCCACGTGGAACAGACCATCGTTGACGCTGACGCCGCCCGACATCACGTGGGTCAGCAGGTGGTGCACCAGCGCCTTGTCGTTGCTGAAGGGGTAGAGCGCCAGTGGACGCGGGCCGTCATTGATGGCCTGGACGGGGTCTTCAATTTTCTTGTACGGAATGATGGGCAGCACGGGGCCGAAGATCTCGCGCGTGCGCAGCGCGCAGTCGGCGGGCGCGTTGAGCACGATGTGTGGGGCGATCTTGCGCGTGGCCGCGTCCCACTTGGGGCCGGGAATCAGCTGGACCAGTGTGGCGCCGCGCTCTTGCGCCTCTTCCATGGCACCCACCACCCGGTTGAAGGAGCGGTCGTCAATCATGGAGGTGAAATCGGGCGAGCTCAGGTGCGGGTAGCGCTCTGTGACGATGCCCTTGGACATCTCGGTGAACTCCTTGACTTTGTCTTCCGGGATGTAGATGTGGTCAATGGTGGTGCAGATCTGTCCGGCGTTGAAGTACTTCACGAACAGGACGCGTTCGGCAGCTTTGCGCAGCGGGTAATCGTCGCAAATGATGGCAGGCGATTTGCCACCGAGTTCCAGTGTGACAGGGCACAGGTTGGGGGCAGCCGCGGCCATGACGGCGCGGCCTGTCAGGCCGGATCCGGTGAACAGGATGTGGTCGAACTTCAGCTTCGAGAACTCAATGCCCACGCCGCCGGTTTCATCGAAGAACGCCAGCTTGTCCCGGGGGAAATACTTGGGAGACTTTTCAATCAGCAGCTTGGCGAGATGGCGGGAGTTTTCCGACATCTTGACCATGGAGCGGTTGCCAGCGGCAAAGGCGGCGATGAGTCCGCTGAAGCTGAGGTTGATGGGGAAGTTCCACGGCACGATGGCACCCACGATGCCCAGAGGCTGGGGAACCACGCGGTTCTTGGCACCGAAAAAATTCTTGAGGTCCACACCGCGGCGCTGGGGCTTCATCCAGGTCTTGAGGTGCTTGAGGGTGTGTTCCACACCGTCGACCACACTGAAGATTTCGGCAAACAGGGTTTCGTGGCGCGAGCGGTTGCCGTAGTCGGCGCTGATGGCGTCCACGATGGCGTCGCGGTTGTCCTTGATGAAGGCTTTGAGCTTGAGCAGGTCAGCCTTGCGCTCGGCAAAGGTGGGGTAGGGGTGGGCGAAGTAGGCTGCGCGTTGCAGCTTGAGGACTTCTTCGAGCTCCAGACGGATGGCGTCAGAAGAGGTGGCGGCGTGGATGGGAACGGCGGACATGGTGTGGTTTTATCCGGGAAATCAGGTTTGGTAAAGGGTATCGATGCGGTCAAGCTTGCGGATCAGTGCCGGCCATGCGATGTTGGCGCCCTGGCCCGAAGTGACCATCTTGATGACCATGGGCATGGTTTCCATGATCTTGGGATTGATCTGCACCAGTTCGCCACCCGCCTGGGCGTCAAGCTGGATACGGCAGGCGTTTTCAAAGTTGTACATCGACAGAAAGGCCTCTGCCACGGTGGAACCGACGACCAGCAGGCCGTGGTTGCGCAGCATAAGGAAGGTCTTGTTGCCCAGGTCGGCCTGCAGGCGGGGTTTTTCATCCTCGCGCAGGGCCACGCCTTCGTAGTCGTGGTACGCCAGCTCGGGGATAACGAAGGTGGACTGCTGACTGATGGGCAGCAGTCCACATTTTTGTGCGCTCACGGCCACGCCCGCGCGGGTGTGGGTGTGCAGCACACAGCCCACGTCGGGGCGGCCGTCGTGGATGCAGCTATGGATGTTGAAACCAGCGGGATTGACCGGAAACGGCGAATCGAGCAGCTTGTTGCATTGCTGGTCGACCTTGACCAGGCTGCTGGCGGTGATTTCATCGAACATCAGCCCGTAGGGGTTGATGAGGAAGTGGTGCTCGGGGCCGGGGATGCGCACGCTGATGTGGGTGAACACCAGGTCACTCCAGCCGTACAGCGCCACCAGACGGTAGCAGGCGGCGAGATCGACGCGCAGCTTCCACTCTTCGGTGCTGACCTTGTCTTTGACGGATGGGATTCCCAAGTGCTGTCTCCTGGCGATGGCAAGCGCGCACGTTAACCCGGCGGGCGGTAATTAACTGTCAAAAAATTTACAATTTAGGGTAATTACTGGAAAAAAATAGGCCGTGTACCCCAAATCCGATCTTCTGGAAGCGCTGAGCATCAACACCTGGTTTGCAGCCTTGCCTCTGGCCGAACGCAAAGCCATGGTGCGCGCGGGCGAGGTGCTCACGTTCCGGGCCGGTGAAATGCTGTACCGCAAGGGGGATGCGGGGGCGAGTTTTGTGGGTCTGGTGGAAGGGGCCTTCAAGGTGTCCACGCTGGGCGAGGATGGTCGCGAAGCCATCCTGGCCGTGATGGAGCCCGGCAACTGGTTTGGCGAATCCTCGTTGCTGGATGGGTTGCCCCGACCCCATGACGTCACCGCCATTCAGGACAGCATCCTGCTGGCGATCGGTGTGGTCGAGTTTGAGCGGCTGATGCGCCGTCCGGCATTCGCACGGGCGCTGGGCGCGTTGCTCTGCAGCCGGGTGCGCGTGCTGTACAGCCTGGTGGAAGACGCCATGCTGCGCTCCACCCGCACCCGCATTGCCCGGCGCCTGCTGGCACTGGCCCGCGGCGACGCAACGATGGCCGTGGATGCCAGGGCGCGTGTGACGGTGTCGCAGGAGGCGCTGGCCATGATGCTGGGCATCACGCGCCAGACCCTGTCCAAAGAGCTCAAGGTGCTGGCGCGCGATGGCGTGCTGTCGCTGGGCTATGGGCGCATCGACATCCTTTCGGTGCCGGAGCTGGACAAACGCGGGGCGCTGGCCTGAGTTGCAGGACAGGGCATGGATCAGTCAGGTGACCGAGCAAGCTATAAAAACAATAGCTGCTTGCGCAATTTTGACGGGGGCTAGAGCTGTATTTGGCTAAGAAAGCCGCTTGGCAGCCCAGAGTACCTGGTCCACCACGGCTGCTACGCTGGCCTGGTGCGCGGCGTCCTTGAGCTGGCCCTGTGCGTCAAACGCGCTGCCGGCGCGGCTCAAGGCGAACTGTTGCGGGCAGAGCCAGCATTGCAGGTTGAGCAGCAGCGGGCTCAGGTGGCTGAGCGAGCGTAGGCCGCCCAGTGCACCGGGCGACGCGCTGAGCAATCCCACCACCTTGCCTGCGAATGGCTTGCTGCTGTCGCTCCAGTAGGCGTGGTTCTTCACGGGGCTGGAGGCCCAGTCCAGGGTGTTCTTGAGCAGGGCGGTGTAGCTTCCGTTGTACTCGGGCGAGCAGATGATCCAGGCCGGGTGTTCATCCAGGATCTCCTTGAGCTTCATCACATCGGGTGGTGTGCCCTGCGCTTCGAGGTCGGCGTTGTACAGCGGAATGTCCAGGTCGCCCAGCTCCAGCAGGTTCACGCTGGCCCCGGCAGCCCGGGCCAGATCGGCTGCAGCTTTGGCCAGCTGGCGGTTGTAGGACTGGGTGCGGGTGCTGCCGGCGAAGACAAGGAGTTTGCTCATGGCCCCATTGTCGTCAATAAACAGGGTAGCCGGACGGATAAGCCTTTCAACCGCCTCAAGGCCAGTATCGCACCTTTGATTGGCCAC
>DAOQRI010000271.1:0-4571 GCA_035355475.1 Rhodoferax sp.
TCTGGATGAAGGGGGTGTCAGCAGCGACCGGTTGACTTGTGTTGGCCTGTATGGAGATGCTTTGCAGTTCGCACACGGGTCTTTTGGCGGCTGGTCTCCCTTTGGTCCTGCCCGCAAAGTAACACGCAGTGTGAATAACGTGCTGTTCGAATTGGACGGCGAATCGGCGTTGGAAGTTTACAAGCGCTATCTGGGTGAGCATGCCAGCGGGCTGCCCGCCTCCGGGCTGCTTTTCCCCTTTGCGATGCTGGGCAGTGACCACACCGAAGTGGGACTGATTCGAACCATTCTGGGAGTGGATGAAACCAGCGGCAGTTTGACTTTGGCCGGCGACATTGACCCCAACGGATACCTTCGTCTGATGCACGCCAGCACCGATGCGCTGGTGGACGGAGCCGAGGCCGCTGCCGAGGCCGCCAAAGCCATGCAGGCTAATTCCGGAGATGGTCTGGCCCTGTTGGTGAGTTGCGTGGGCCGCAAGCTGGTGATGGGCGGGCGTGTGGATGAAGAAGTCGAAGCCGTTGGCGACGTATTTGGGCAGGGAGCCACTCTGGCCGGGTTCTATTCCTACGGCGAGATCAGTCCGTTCACTGCAGGTGTCGAGTGCAAGTTGCACAACCAGACCATGACCATTACCTATATTGCTGAGACAGCCTGAGCCAGGGCTGTAGCCTTTTTGAATGCACAAGTTACTCGCGCGACAGATCAAGCGGACGCTGGATGTTGATCCGGGCGCCTTTGCTGCGCTGCAGGAGGAGTTAACGCAACTGGTGGTCAGGGGCTCGGTGTCAGCCGATGCAGCCAAACTGATCACCGGTTTGCCAGCGTTCCTGCAACGCGTTGGTGAAGCCTATCAACAGAGCGACAGGGATCTCGAACTCAAGACACGCAGTCTGGAGTTGAGTTCGGTCGAGTTGTCCGCGACCAATGCGCGGTTGCGTGAGGATCTGGTCAGTCGTACGCGCGCGATTGAGTCTTTGCGGGCCTCCGCCCGCGATCTGATGGCGTCGATCGATACCGAACAAACGCTCGCCGACGACGAAAACCTGGAGTCGCTCTCAACCCTGATGCGTGATCTGGTACACCAGCACGAGGAGAGCCAGCGCGATTTGAATGCGGCGCTGACCGATCTGGCCTACCAAAAATTTGCATTGGACCAGCATGCCATTGTCAGCACGACCAATTTGGCTGGTGACATCATCTATGCGAACGACAAGTTCTGCGAGATCAGCGGCTATTCGCGTGCCGAGTTGTTGAACACCAACCACCGGCTGATCAAATCGGGTGTGCATGGCCCGGAGTTTTTTGCCAATATGTGGGAGCAAATTTCGGCCGGCATGGTCTGGCACGGCGAAATTTGTAACCGCAGCAAGTCAGGTGATTTGTACTGGGTGGATGCCACCATTGTTCCGCTGGCGGATGACACGGGCATGCCCACGATGTTCATTGCCATTCGTACTGACATCACCCAGCGCAAGCGCATGGAAGGTTCGGTCAAGGCTGCCGAAGCCAGGTTGCGGCATATCACCAACACCGTGCCGGGTGCGGTTTTTCAATGGCATGTTGCGCCGGACAGTTATCACTTCACGTTCGTCAGCGAACGGGTACGTGAGGTGTTGGGCTTCACACCCGAAGCATTGAAACTCGACGCGTCGCTGTCCACCAACCAGATTTTTGAAGAGGACCGTGTGCGCGTGGTGGCTGGAGTGCTGGATGCAGCGAAACGCCGTGTCGTATGGCGAGGCGAGTACCGCATTCGCGTGCCGGGTGAGGCTTTACGGTGGATCCGGGCCGAGATTGACCCGGAGCCTGACCTTGCGCCCGATGGTGCCACGGTATTTACCGGTATCTGGCAGGATGTGACCGCACTCAAAGAGGCCGATGCGCGTTTGCGTGAGGTGACTGAAAACATACCGGTTGCTGTATTTCAATATTACGTGGATGCAGACCAGCGTTTCAAGATCACGTTCATGAGTGAGTCGATTTTGGCCATATGCGGCGTGCGGTCAGACGCGATTATGGAGTCCACTGGGTTATTGATAGACCGCGTGCATCCAGATGATCGGCGTCAGTTTTCGGCGGGGCTTGGCGCAGCAAATGCCGACGCGCAAGCGCAATCGGTCGATTTCAGGATGGTGCATCTCGAAACCGGGGATATCGCCTGGGTTCACGGCGAGGCCCATCCGCGGCAGTTGTCTCACGGTGGTTGGGTTTGGAATGGCTACTTTACCGACATCACGGCGGCCAAGGATGCTGCGTCTGAACTTCAGAAAGCCAAGGATTCTGCGGAGGCGGCCAGCCAGGCAAAGTCCGATTTTCTGGCCAATATGAGCCACGAGATTCGTACACCCATGAACGGTGTCATTGGTATGACCGATTTGCTGCTGGACACCGACCTGGATGCCGAACAGCGCGAGTACCTTGGCATCGTCAAGTCTTCCGCAGATGCCCTGTTGCGTGTGATTAACGATATTCTGGATTTCTCCAAAATCGAGGCAGGCAAACTGCTGATCGAACACATACCTTTCAATCTGGCGCATTCCATTGCAGACACCATGAAGTCCGTGGCGCTAAGGGCGAGCGAAAAAGGGCTTGAACTGGTGTTTGATATTGCCCCAGATGTTCCCGTGGCCGTGTTGGGTGACCCTGGGAGACTGCGGCAGGTGGTTGTGAATATTGTGGGCAATGCCATCAAGTTCACTGAAAAAGGCGAGATTGTCGTTCGCATCGCGCTGGCTACACCCGAAACCGATGGTGCCATGCTCCACATCTCTGTCAGTGACAGCGGAATTGGAATTCCGGCTGACAAATTGAGTTCGGTATTTGATGCGTTTTCCCAGGAAGACAGTTCGATCACCCGCAAGTACGGCGGAACAGGGCTGGGTCTTACGATTTGCTCCCGCCTCGTTGCTGCCATGGGCGGGCGGATCTGGGTGGAGAGTGAAGTTGGAAAGGGCAGTGTCTTTCACTTCACCATACGTGTCGGGATGGACCGCTCGGTGCCTGCTACGGCCCTGCCCATCGTTCGCTTTGATGGCCTGCGCGCGTTGATTGTTGATGACAACGCGGTCAATCGCCTGGTGCTTGCGCGCTCGCTGGAGGCAGAAAACTTCATTGCGCATGGGGTTTCATCCGGGGCCGAGGCGTTGGAGTGGCTTACTCAGGATTGTGGAAGCCTGCCCCCATGCGACATCGTCCTGCTCGATGCGCAGATGCCGGAGATGGATGGATTTGCGGTCGCACAGCGCGTTTTGAAGTTGCCGCGCTGTGCTTCTTTGCCCATGGTGATGTTGTCATCTGCCGGCATGAAGGGTGACGCTCAACGTGCCAGTGAAGTGGGCATTTTGGGCTACCTTACCAAGCCGATTGCCCGGGATGAGTTGTTGCAGATGTTGGCGCGCATACTCAACATCAGCACAACCCAGCCGCATGCACTGGTGACAAGCCATTCCATTCGCGAAGAGCAGGTATTGATGAATGTGTTGCTGGTGGAAGACCATCTGATCAATCAGAAACTGGCCATTACCTTGCTGGAGCGCTGGGGTCACCACGTGGAAGTTGCTGGCAACGGGGAGATCGCGCTGGAGATGGTTGCCAATCAGCAATTTGACGTCATTTTGATGGACATGATGATGCCGGTGATGGATGGTCTGGAGGCCACCCGCAGGATCCGCGCCTCCGAAACCACGCGACGCACGCCGATCATCGCCATGACCGCCAATGCCATGGAGGCGGATCGGGAGCGTTGCATGCAGGCTGGCATGGATGACTATTTGTCCAAGCCCATCAAGGGTCAGGAATTGCGCCAGATGCTGCAGCACTTTTCGTCGCCAAAGGCACTGGTTTCCCAGACCCTGCCCGGTGCGCTAAGCGTTGAAGCAACACCCCCTCCAGCATTTGACTATGGGGCGGCCCTGAAGTCAGCGGACCAGGAGGTGATTGAGATCATTTCGGAAGCATTTGTCGACCAGTGGCCTGCCGAGTTTAAGAAGATCAACGATGGCCTGTCTGGCGGAGACCTTGCGACGGTCATGCACACCGCGCATGCACTCAAAGGGACTTTGTCCATGTTTGGGGCTGCACCGGCCAGTGCACTGGCTGCACAGATGGAGCAATGCGCGCTGCGCAAGGATGCAGACGGGGTTAGTGGCTTGGTGGCACCGCTGTCGCATGCGATGACGGCGCTGATTGCTGCGCTGGTAGAAAATCGAACACAATAGGCACACTGTGCCCATTACCAGAGGTTGAATCACTGTGTCCCACCAAGTGCTGATCATCGATGACACCGAGATCAACCTGATTTTGTTTGCCGCATTGGTCAAGAAACTGGACGACTGCGTCCCCTACACATTCACCAGCGCGCGCGACGCGCTGGCTTGGACGCAAGACAGCATCCCGGATTTGGTGATTGTCGATTACATGATGCCCGATCTGGACGGCTTGGAGTTCATCCGTCTCATGCGCGAAATACCAGGGCGCGACGGGGTGCCCGTCATCATGATTACCGCCAACGACCAAAAACAGTTGCGCTACCGGGCTTTGGATATCGGCGCCAACGATTTCCTGACAAA
>DAOQRI010000272.1:0-4568 GCA_035355475.1 Rhodoferax sp.
CTTGTACTTGGTAACCCCGTCGTTGGCAACAATCTCGGAGCCGGTTGTATTGTCCCAATCGGTGTTCGCGACTGTGCTGGACGCACTTGATCCGTTCCATTCACCGTCGGTCACCAAAATCGTGAACGACTTACGGCATGACATGTGGTCCGATGTAGCCTCGCCTTCTGAATTGGTCTTCCAGGGGCTGTGAGCCCACGGCCCGTTCTTGTCAGTGCGTGTGTAGTATTGTCCGGCCACGTCCAGCGCTTTGCGCAGCGGTGTCCCGCTTTCCTGCGCAAACGTGTTGAGCCATGTGTAGAAATTCGGCTTGGCAAGACCGAAGTCTTTCATGGCAGTAGGATCATCCACATCACCGCCAGTCAGTGGCCGGTTTGGGTCCGTCATGTGAATCGTTCCCCAAGCCATGCGAAAGGTGTCTGGCTGGGTTGCGAAGGCTTTGCCGAGACCTGTTCGTGCAGCCTTGAGGCGCGTCTCATGGTAGGCCTTGAAATTGGCTATGTTCTGGAGTTCCTGCGTGATTGTGCAACTGGTGCCCGTGCAGTCCGTCCGCTTCACACCTTTTGGAGTTATTGGGTTGGTGGTACCCAAGTCAACGCCATTGAGGTAGAACTTACTGGAGGAAGGGGATGTCACATACCTCACCCTGTATGTGTCGTATCGTCCCGCAGAACATATTGCTCCCTTGGTAGTCAAGGCGGTGATATTCTGGCCGGTCTTTGGCAAGTAAAAAGTATAGTCGAGGGTATTGGGGATGGATGCGTTGGTGCCCGGTGCACCGGTGTTGGAATACGCTGGTTCGTAGCGCTTGGCCGGGTCGTAGGTCAACTGGTTGTTTATGGGTGCCAGATTGGCCAGGGCCAGGGTGCCGCATGTGCCCGAAGCCACGTAGTAATGGCGGGCGTAGGCGTCGGTGTCTGACATGGAACCGGAGTTGTCCAACACAAAGAGCAAATTCGGCCGGACCGGTGCTGCTTTAGTCAGCAACGGCTCAGTCGCGGGTTGTGCCTGCGCATGCGTGACACATGCAGCGGCAAGGGCCACCATGGATAGAAGCCGAACAAGGCGTTGGCCACTGGACGCACCTAATGTGATGTTTTTCAACATGATTACTCCTAAACTTAACGAGCAGACTCGGTCATCTTTTTCATGGCATGTTCACTATCGACTGCAGCCAGACTTCGGCGCCGTTCGGTGCAACCCGATTGGCGTCGACCGCGGGAACTTCAGGGCCGAATCCACGTGCAGTCACGATCGCCCGTTGCACATTGCCTGCCTGCATGTACTGGGCCATACATTCAGGGAATCGTTTGTAAAGCGTTCCCGCATCGTTCATGTCTGCAGAGGTAAGAATCGTGACGTTGGCTGCCGTGCCAATACCATCCCAATTTGACATGGTCTGCCATTGGTAGGGTACGCCGGCTGCTGGTGCCACGGCAGGCGCCAAAGGCGTCACCACCCCAACCCCGGCAGCTACGCCGTTCTTGAAGTTGAATACCGCCTGTTCGCAGTTTCGCAATGCCGCTTCCGCAGCCTGCATCGCCAGCGCTTGAGTGCGTGTATTGTTTGTCACTTGGGTTGATGAGCCCGAATTCCTGAGGGTTCCAGCGGCTAACATGGACAAAACCATTAACAATATCAACGCAATGATCAATACGACGCCTTGCTGCCGATCACGACCTGGAATGGCTTTTCGTCTCAGCGTGGCAGGGGAGCGCATGGGCTTTGCTTTCATGTGTTTCATGGCAGTGCAATGCGGTTTCTAAGGGCGACGGTCACGCTGTAGTTCTTGCGCATGAAGTTGTCGGTTGCCAGAATCGGGACATCGTTGACTTCCGGGTCGCAAGCGAAATAAATCTGTGGCTCGGTTAGCACCGGACGTGCAGAACGAACGGTCACGCAAATTCTGACTGACACCACGCGCCCCCAGCGAAGGTCGGGCGTGGCCAGGACGGCAAGCTGGGCGTTTGTTGGAGCAACGACGCCATTGGAGGGACCGATTTCGGCGCTTGTCAAATAGCCGGTCACGGTTCTCCCAGTCGCTGCAGGTGCCGGATCAGCCACGCCGTAGGAGAAAGAAACCCGCTCAATATTTTCAACCATCGGTTGCGGTGTAAACGCGGTTACACCTCCACCGTTGCCGGCACAAAAGAGATTATTGTTGGCAACATAGAACCGATTTTCAGCTATGTAATAGGGTGTCGATCCAGCCTCCGCCTCGGCGGGTAGTTGAGTAAGTTGGTTGCCCAGGCAGTCTGTAGGTATGGTTGTCCCGGCAGCGGGCGGAGTGTTGTATTGATCTGCCTCAAACGCAAATGCAATAGCCCCGCCGTTGGCAGATGCTGCAGCGTTGCAGGATAACAAGCTGGCGCTCGTTACGGCAGTGCCGCCAACGGCATTGCTGAAACCATTGTCGCAGGCAAATATGCCAAAGGGCAATGGATTGAGGGTTACTCTACCGGGTTGTATCGGGTTGTAGCCCGATTGCCTGGCCTGGTTAGATAGAAGCCTTAGAGCATATTGCGCGTCTTCATTCATTTGGGCTTGGGCCTCGGCAGCCCGACCTGCACCGGTCGAACCTGAAAACAGCCCCAACAATGCCCCGATCATCACCAAACCGATGACGATGGAAATCAGCAATTCAACGAGCGTCACGCCGCCTTGCTGGGTTCTTGTCATGCGAACCGTAGAGCTTTCAATTTGCCGATTCACAGCGAAACCCTCATGTAGAAACACCTTGGCAGTGGATCCATGCCGCGGACATTTGCGGGGCAGTTGTCGTAGACTTTTTCGGTCGACTCGCCGCCAACGTCTACATCGGTGTTGAGTTTTTGCTCCACCCACATGATCCAAAGGTCGGCCTGGGTCGTTGAAGTAACTCCGCCACTGACAACCCGCACCAGTGCAAAATCCCCAGCAGGCAGTGCCGCCTTCAGTCTGACTTGTGTCATCCTGAGTTCATAGGCCGACAGTGTTGCTGTCGTACAAGTGGGAAATGCGCAGATGTCGCCGGCCGTCAAGGCTGTCACTGTTCTGGCATTCTTGTCGAAATTGGAGCCTCGGTCATAGCCCCCTGCGGCAAAGCCAGCAGCGTTCGCGCGCACAAGATCAGCGAAGTCGCTCGCCATTGCAATTGCAGTTGCACGATTGACCGAGCTGGAATTGTTGGCAACCGAGTAAGCCTGCATACCGGCCAAACCAAGCAGACCAAACGAAATCAACAGAATGGTAATGAGAATTTCAAGCAATGAGGCGCCCGCCTCCCGCGAACGCGCACCGCGACTATTCTTGGTGGGATCCGGTTGAGTTAGCATGCCGTCGCCCCTTTGTCCGCCGCGCGTGGGCGACCCGTGATGCTGATGCAAAGAATGCGTGTAACCTCATTGCCGGCAGACCGGAACTCCAGATTCGCCGCGCCGCCAGGACTGCGGCCATCGCTGTTAAAGCGAACGGATGACACAGTTGTGCCCCCTAACCCGGTAATTCCATTGCTACTGGTGCCAAATGGCTCCTGGCGCCTCAGAACCGTCTCAGCATCTGATGCAACGGTGGAGCGCGTGTTATTTCCATTTGTGTCAACAAAGACAATCCATCCAGTTGACCAGTCGCTCCCCGAGCACGTGGGGCTCGCAACTAGCGGCGAGGCGCTTGGACACAAGGTTACGTTCAAACCTCTCTTGATCGCATCACTTCGGGCGTAGCGGATATCGGCGTTCAGGGAGTTGAGCTGATTGGAGACTGCACTATCCCGAATGAGCGATACAAATGAGGGAACTGCGAGCGCCGCTAGGATGGCGAGCACGACCAACGTCACCAACAGTTCAACAATTGTTACGCCGTGAGAGTACTTCATGCCCTCAGTGTGCACGACCTGCCTATGGAGGAAATCCCCGCGCTGACGTTCGGTTGCGTCAGGCTGACAGACGGAAGACTGGTCTTCCTGCATCGTGAAAAATTACCGCCGCACCTCATCCACCAGCGTCTTGAACTCGTCAATATCCTCAAAACTGCGGTAAACGCTGGCAAACCGGACGTAGGCCACTTTGTCGAGCTTTTTCAGCTCGCGCATGACCAGTTCGCCTATGCGGGTGGACTGCACCTCGCGCAGGCCGAGGTTCAATAACTTTTCTTCGATGCGCTCAATGGCACTGTCAATCTGCTCGGTGCTGACCGGGCGCTTGCGCAGCGCCAGGTTCATGGACGCCAGCAGTTTGGCGCGCTCATATTCGATGCGGCGGCCGTCTTTCTTGACGATCGCCGGGAAATTCACATCCGGGCGCTCGTAGGTAGTGAAACGCTTTTCGCACGATCCGCACTGACGGCGGCGGCGGATGAAGTCCCCATCTTCAGAAATCCGGGTCTCCACCACCTGGGTTTCCGAATGACTGCAAAAGGGGCACTTCATGATGGCTCCAGTATCAAGACTTCGACAAGCTCAGTCCGAACGGTGGATCAACGGTAAACCGGGAACCGTGATGTCAACGCATGCACTTTGGCACGCACGGCATCAATATTGGCGGCATCCCTCGGATTGTCCAGCACGTCTGCAATCAGGTTTGCAGTCAGGC
>DAOQRI010000273.1:0-4564 GCA_035355475.1 Rhodoferax sp.
CGGGTCAACTTTGGAGCGGGCAGCATTACCGCCAACTACGACGGGGCCAATAAGCACCGCACCGAGATTGAGGCCGATGTGCATGTGGGCAGCAATTGCGTGCTGGTAGCACCCGTCACGCTGGGCGCGGGCGGCACGGTCGGGGGTGGGTCCACCATCACCAAGAGCACGCCAGCCGGTGCGCTGAGTTTGGCGCGTGGCAAGCAGGTCAGCATTGCCAACTGGGCGCGCCCGCAAAAGGCGCCCAAGGCGTAATCCGCTGTCGCGCACGAATCGCAACATGCCGGACGCATCCGCCGAAAACCGCATCGCCTCGCTGGAAGCTGAGCTGGCGGAGCTGCGCGCGGAAATGCAGGAGTTCACTGCCACCGTGACGCACGACCTGCGTGCGCCACTGCGCCACATCATTTCCTACGCGCAGATGGTGCAGGAGGATGTAGGACCGCTGCTGAATGAAGAGGCTCAGGAGTTTATGGCCACCATCACCAGCTCGGCCCGCCACATGGGTCTGCTGCTCGATGGGTTGACGGCCCTGTCCAAAGTCAGCTCTGCGCCACTGCTTCTGGAGCCGGTTGCATTGCAGGATGCGGTGCAGGAAGCCTGTGACCGTCTGACATCCAAACAACCGCAGAGGGTGGTCGACTGGCAGATGCAGTCGGACTTGCCACTTGTGTTGGCCGATGCGCCGTTGTTGCAATTGGTGTTGGAGCAGCTGCTGGGCAATGCCCTGAAGTTCACCGCTCCGCGGGATTCGACCTTGATTGCTATCACTGTCGCGCCAGCGCAGGAACCAGGCCTCATTGCCCTGCAAGTGCAAGACAACGGTGTTGGCTTCAACCCTGCCATGCAGGCCAAACTGTTCCAGGTGTTTGGCAGGTTGCACAGTGCCCAGCAGTTTGAGGGCATTGGCATGGGGCTGGTGCTGGCGCGCAAGCGGCTGCAGCGCATGGGTGGCACGCTGGCCATAGAAGCGGACGTTGACCAGGGTTGCTGCGTTACGCTGACGCTTCCCCTGCCTCCAGATTGAGTGGCAGTTCAGCGCCAAACTTGCTGCGCTTGACGCTGAAGAACGCCTTCACATTGCGCACATTGGCATCGCTGGTGAACAGTCGCCGGGTGAGGGCCTGGTAATCTGGCATGTGCAGCAGGTGAATGACCAGCACAAAGTCAGGGCCGGGCGACACCTGGTAGCACTGTTGAACCGCGTCGTCAGCCGCTACGCGTTTCTCAAATGCCACCAGCGCTTCGGCATCCTGGCGGTCCAGTGTGATCTCGACTATGGCTGTCAAACCATGGCCCACTGCTTGCGCCACCCGTTGCGGGTTGAGGATGGCAATCTGCCGCTCAATCAATCCCGCCTCTTGCAGCCGCTTGACCCGGCGCAGGCAGGTGGGAGGCGAGGTGTGAATGCGCGCTGCCAAATCCTGGTTGCTCAGGCTGGCATCGCGCTGCAGTTGGCTGAGTAGCTGCAAGTCGATTGAATCGAGATTCATTTATTTCAAATGTTTAAAATTGCCGAATAAATATTTCATTGCGCAGTAGATATGAAATATTATGCCAATGAAATTGAAATATTGAACACATATTTTCTCGCACGAAGCGTACGATTCGCCATCGTTTAACTGGGGAGTGTGTGTATGTGCGGCATTGTTGGTGCAGTTTCGACCCGAAATATTGTTCCGGTACTGGTGCAGGGCCTGGAGCGGTTGGAGTACCGTGGCTACGACTCATGTGGAGTAGCCGTCTATGTGCAGGGCGATAGCGCCGAGCACACTGGCCTGCGTCGCGCTCGCAGCACGGCCCGTGTGGCGGAGCTGATTCAGCAGGTTGCCGGAGATGACACACAAGAGCCATTGCTGGGCCATCTGGGCATTGCCCACACGCGCTGGGCCACGCATGGCGTGCCATCGGTCAGCAATGCGCATCCCCATTTCAGCCACGGCCCTGGCGCGGATGCACACCAGCGGCCCGGTCGCATTGCGCTGGTGCACAACGGCATCATCGAAAACCACGACGAACTGCGCGCGTCGCTCAAAGCCAAAGGCTATGTGTTCGTCAGCCAGACCGACACAGAGGTGATTGCCCATCTGGTGGACAGTCTGTATGACGCCGACCTGTTTGAGGCCGTGCAAGCCGCCATCACCCAATTGCATGGCGCCTACGCCATTGCCGTGTTCTGCAAGGACGAGCCGCACCGCCTGATCGGTGCACGCGCGGGCTCACCGTTGATTCTGGGTGTGGGCAAAGACGGGCAAGAGCATTTTTTGGCCAGCGACGCCATGGCTCTGGCCGGTGTGACCGACCAAATCGTGTACCTGGAAGAAGGCGACCTGGTGGATGTGCAACTGGGCAAATACTGGTTGCTGGACAAGGCGCGCAAGCCGGTAGCACCAGCGCAGCGGCCGGTCAAAACGGTGCTGGCCCACAGTGGAGCGGCCGAGTTGGGTCCGTACCGGCACTACATGCAGAAGGAAATTTTTGAGCAACCGCGCGCCATTGCCGACACGCTGGAAGGTGTTGAAGGCATTGCCCCCGAATTGTTTGACCAGCAGATGAACCATGCGCCGGGTGCGAATGCAGCCAAAGTGTTTGCCGAGATCGACTCGGTGCTCATACTGGCATGCGGCACCAGCTACTACAGCGGTTGTACTGCCAAGTACTGGCTGGAAAGCATTGCGAAGATCCCGACCCAGGTGGAAGTGGCCAGCGAATACCGCTACCGCGATTCGGTGCCCAACCCGAAGACTCTTGTGGTCACGATCACCCAAAGTGGTGAGACGGCCGACACACTGGCTGCTTTGCGCCATGCGCAGTCGTTGGGCATGCAGCACACACTGACCATCTGCAACGTGGCCACCAGCGCCATGGTGCGCGAATGCAGCCTGGCCTATGTGACCCGTGCTGGGGTTGAAATTGGCGTGGCATCCACTAAAGCGTTCACCACGCAATTAGCCGGTCTGTTTCTATTGACCTTGGCCCTGGCGCAAGCCAAGGGCCGGTTGCCGCAGGCCGACGAGCAACGCCATCTCAAGGCCATGCGGCATTTGCCTGCGGCGTTGCAGGCGGTGCTGGCATTGGAGCCGCAACTCATCAGCTGGTCCGAAGACTTTGCCAAGAAGGAAAACGCACTGTTCCTGGGCCGTGGCCTGCATTACCCGATTGCGATGGAAGGCGCCTTGAAGCTCAAGGAAATTACCTACATCCACGCCGAGGCCTATGCTGCGGGCGAGCTCAAGCACGGTCCGCTGGCACTGGTCACCAGCGAGATGCCGGTGGTGACCGTTGCGCCCAATGACGCCTTGTTGGAAAAACTAAAAAGCAACCTGCACGAAGTGCGGGCCCGTGGCGGCGTGCTGTACGTGCTGGCCGATGCCGACACCCGCATCGAAAACGGCGAGGGCATGCACGTGATCCGCATGCCTGAGCACTACGGCGAGTTGTCACCGCTGTTGCACGTGGTGCCCTTGCAGCTGCTGGCATACCACACCGCATGTGCACGGGGGACCGATGTCGATAAGCCCCGTAACCTGGCTAAATCGGTTACGGTCGAATAGAGCTTTAGCCCTCGTCGATATTAAATATATTGCTATCATTGTAATAGCAAATTGAACTAACCCAGGTTGCGGCCAAAAAAGCGCAGCGTGCGATCCCAGGCCTGCTGCGACCACACCGCGTCGTATTGCGTGGCTGGAATACGGGCGGGGCCTGCTGCCGTTTCGTTGGCAAACGCATGGTGCGCCAGGTAACGGTGGAAGTCAAAATTGACGCCCGCCCCGCGCAGCTTATCTTCCAGTGCGGCCACGGTCTCAATCTTGAAGAACTGGTCTTGCGTGGCCCAATGTCCCTGCAAGGGCGCGCGGATTTTGCTGGCGTCAATGTATTCCAGCGGTGGGCAGCCGTACCAGACCACGCCCGCATCGATCTCGGGTGACTGCGTCAGCGCCAGCAGTGTGAGCGCTCCGCCCATGCAAAACCCGGTCACGCCCACCTTGGGTGCGCGGGTCTTGAGGAATTGCACGGCCCCGCGAATGTCCTGCGATGCAGCGTCTCCAAAGTTCAGCCCTTCCATCAAATGGTTCGCCTCTTCGGCTTCAACCGTCGATTGACCCCGGTACAGGTCGGGCACCAGCGCCTGATAACCCGCTGCCGCCAGTCGGTCCGCCACGCCGCGAATTTGGTCATTGAGCCCCCACCACTCCTGGATGACCACCACAGCGGGCGCTGCAGGCGCGCCTGAATCGGTGCCTGTCGGTTGGGCCAGATAGCCCTGCACAGTTTGCCCGTCCGGGCGCTGAAAGCTCACCATGGTTCCCATCGTTATCTCCTGTTGTGGTGGTTGACAATGTGCACATTATGCGAATCTCCCGGATTGCCATCTTGTTCCTGGGCCTGTGGATGCAAACCGGCCACGCGCTGGAATCGGTTCGCGATCAGGAAATTGCACAGTGCCTGCCTGGCGAAGTGTCGACCTGGGGCGACAACCAGGACCGCCCGGCGTTGCAGTCGCCGTTGCGGTTTGTTTACCGGCATGGCGGCGCACCCAATTGGTTTGACGAGAACCTGG
>DAOQRI010000274.1:0-4546 GCA_035355475.1 Rhodoferax sp.
TCCAGAAGGGTCTGCGCGCCTTTGAGGGTGTGCAGCCCCGCCTCTTCGCTCACCCGATTGATGACCGCCGGATCATGGGCCACCAGCAACTCATACAAATTGGCAGGCTCCTGCACATTGGCCAGCACGGCATCCGCGCGCAACCCTGCCAACACCATGCGGATGGCAAAACGCACAGCCTCCAGGGACAACTCTGAACCATCAACAGGCAGTAGGATTTTCATGGTGTTCCTGGAGAAGACGGGCGGTAGGTGGCAATAGAAGAAAATGCAACCACTAAGGAAGACTGAGTTTTCGCAACAGTCGCGTATGCACAGCCGGTGACACAAACTGCGCCACATCGCCCTTTAGCGTTGCAATCTCCCGCACCAGGGTGCTGGAAATGTACTGGTAGCGTGCGTCCGGTGTCAGAAAAACGGTGTCCACATCGGGAGCCAGCGCGCGGTTCATACCGGCGAGCTGGTTCTCAAAATCAAAATCTGTGACCGATCGCACCCCGCGCAGCATGGCCTGGGCCCCATGGTCCACCGCGAAGTCTCTCACCAAACCGGTAAACGACTCGACCCGCACATTTGGATAGTCCTGAACGACTTCACGAACAGTATCCAAGCGCTCGTCCAGGCTGAATAGTGTCTTCTTGTGGTGCGCGGCAGCAACCGCCACGATCACGGTACCAAAAAGACTTGCAGCGCGACGAATCAGGTCTTGGTGGCCCAAGGTAATGGGATCAAAAGTGCCGGGGTAGACAGCAATCACGTGACTGGACATGGACAACTCCGGGGCCTGCACCCCAATTGGAAAAACCATTATGCAGCGGGCGCAGAGCACGCACGCAACACATGGGCATGCACCGCACCGGCTTTGAGATGGCGGTGCACCACCAACCCCATGGGCTCCAGCATGGCATCGGTCCAAGCCTTGGGCGCTTCAAGGTAAATGGAACCGCCGTCAGCCAGTGCGCGCGCAGCCGCTAACAGGGCGGACTCATACAGATCCCCATCAAATGGCGGGTCCAAAAAAATCACGTCATGACTGGCGGGTGCCAACTGGCGCAATGCTGCAACACCCTCTCCACGTTGGATCGTCAACTTCTGCACCGGTTTTGGCTCCGGCAATTCCAGCGCTTGCAGTTGGGTCAGCACACGCTGCAGTTGCGACGCCAGGGCACCGTCATGCTCCACCAGCAATACCTGTGCTGCACCTCGGGACGCGGCCTCAAAACCCAGCGCACCTGTTCCGGCAAAAGCATCGACACACCGCAAACCAGCCATATCCTGACCCAGCCAGTTGAACAGTGTTTCCCGCACCCGGTCCGGCGTGGGCCGCAAGCCCGGCGTATCGGACACCTTGAGTTTGATGCGCTTCCAATGCCCGCCGATGAGGCGAATTTCGCCGGGCTGGCGCTTATGAACAGGGGTGCGAACGGGCTTGCCGGCCGGCTTGGATGTTCGACTGGCGGTTCTGGGGGAGGTCTTGGCAGATTTCGTCATTCCCCGAGCTTAACGGACTGTGTCCGGATTTCCATATCCGCATCGGCATATTGCGTGCCCAATCGCTGCAACCAGGGACCAACGTCCTGCACCACCAGGGGCTTGGAATACAGGTAGCCTTGCAGCTCACTGCAGCCCGCCTCGCGCGCGGCACTGGCTGGCCCGGTGGTCTCGACCCCTTCGGCGACTACATGCAAGTGCAGGGCATCCGCAAGCTGGCAGATGGCGCGCACCACCGCGACAGCATCCGGTGAGGGCAGCGGATCAATCAGGCCCCTGTCGATCTTGACCGTATGCAGACGCAAACTGCGCAACATATTGAGCGAAGAGAATCCGGTTCCAAAGTCATCCATCGCAACTTGCACGCCCATGTCGCGCAGGTGCTCCACCTGCAACCGGGTCTGGTCCATGTTTTGCACGGCAGAACTCTCAGTGATCTCCAAAGTAAGCCATTGGGCCGCAACGCCGCAATCCTTGAGGGTTTGGGCCACCAGATTGGGAAAACGCGGATCCAGCAACTGCAAGGGCGATACATTGACGGCGACTGGCACACAGGTGCCATACTGCTTGAGCCAATGCGCCACCTGCTGGCAAGCCTTTTTCAACAGCGCAGTTCCCAAAGCGCTGATCAAGCCGGTGCGCTCCGCCGCTGCAATGAATTCCACAGGGCTTACTTGTCCGACTTCCGGACGCCGCCAGCGTGCCAGCGCTTCAAGACTGGTCATGCGGCCCGTATGGGCGTTGACCTTGGGCTGGTATACCAATTCAAACTCCCCGCGGTCGATACCCGCGCGAAGCGCCTGCTCTTGCTCCAGCGCGTTACTGGAACCGCGCTCAAATTCCTTTTCTGCCAGCCGGTGCGAGGTACCGGGCGTGCGCTTGGCAACATGCATCGCCGCATTGGCGGCTCGCAGCAAAGACTCAGCGTCGCGTGCACTGTTGGGGTACAAAGCGATGCCAATGGAGGCATCGAGAAAAAACTCCTGACCCGATACCTGCAGTGGATTGACCAGCAGGTTGCGAATGCGCGTCACCATCTCTACCGCGGTATCACCGCTTCCGTTGGGTGCCGAAACCAATGCAAACTCGTCACCAGCCAGGCGCATCACTTCGCAATCGCTGTCCATCGTTGCGCGCAATACCTGGCCCATGGCACGCAACACCTCGTCCCCCATCGAGTGGCCATGCGCCTCATTGAACAGTTTGAATCGGTCAATGTTCATCAACACGAGGACAAACTTCGAATTTGGTTCAGCAGGTTCACACCGTTTGTGCAAGCTGCGGATCATGGCCGCGCGGTTGGGCAATCCGGTCAGTTCATCGTGCATGGCCTGGTGCAGCAAAGCCTCGTTGGCCTTGTGGCGGGCCGTGTCGTCAGAAATAAGAACCTGAACAGCATGCGCGCCGTCCCATTCCGTGCGGAAATAGTGACACCGCAACCACATCGGCGTTCCGTCTGCCCGATAGCGAAGGGCGTCATAGCTGGCGTCATTTGCCTGGCCGTGCTGAATCTCGCTGAGAATGCGCCCCACCTTGACCCTGTCCTCTTTGGGAATCGTGCGCGCGACCGTGGCCACCCGCAATTGCTCCAAACTGCTGACGCCATATAGGGCCAAACATGCCGGGTTGGCATACACGATGCTGCTGTCCCCAAAGCTGATCATGATGGCCTGGTGGGAGCGCTCCGTCAGTTGCTCAAACCGCTTCTTTAGCTTGAGCGCAGCCGCAGCTCCCCGGTCCAATGCAGCATAGAGCAGCACCAGCCCCAGCGTCAGCCGCAAGATCGCGCCCAAAGTGGCCAACAAAGTCGCGCCTGCATCGCCGTACACCACAAAAATGAACTGAATCAACCCCAGCGACACCAGCAGGGGACCCACCAATTTTTCAGACGTTGAGCGCGCGGCACTTGCACTCAAAAGCCAGTAGGTGCAAACCAGGCCCAACCCAGTATTGACAAGCGCCATGCAGGTCTGACCAGTGCGCAGGCCACCCAACGCGATCGCCGTAGCGTTAACGATTGCGAGCAGTACCAACACCAGCCACAACCGGGCTCTGGGAATCTGTCGATTGGCCAGATGCGAGGTGCCGGTCAGCAGCAATGTTGAATAGACTGCGGCCACCACCGCCAATGCGATTCCACCCGCTGCGGCATAGACGCCCTGCCCCTGCGATCGCAGCAAATAGGCCAATGGCACGAGCAGTTGAACCAGATTCGCCCAACCGATGTAGAGGGTGAAGGATTGCGCGCGGTCTCGCCGCCAGACCAGCACCAACGCACACCCCATGATGAGGCTGACTGCCGCGTTGATGACCAGGACGTAATACATTGCAAACAAACTGCTTGTTTCGTACGCACCATTGTGATGCGTACGCCAACAGATATTAAGCGCAATCCCACCGGGATTTCCCTAAGGTACTCGCCTATGTTTCTGCACGCACACTGCGTTTCATAGAATGGGTGCTTCAAAGAACGCCCCATATGTTCAGTTTTTTCAAAAAGAAGACCCCTCCCCCACCTCCCGTCGTCGCACCGGCACCCATGGCAGCACCAGGCGGTGGAGGCTCGCTGATTGGCAGCGCGCTGGTCATCCCTATCGATATTCCTGACCCGTCTGCCGCGCCGCCCGAGCGGCAGAAATGGGTGGACAAACTCAAACTTAGCCTAGGCAAAACGGCCAGCGGCATTGCCACGGTGTTTGGGGGCTCGGTCATTGACGAGGCCCTGTACGAGAGTCTGGAAGACGCCCTGCTCATGGCCGATGCGGGCGTACCGGCCACCCAATACCTGCTGACTGAGTTGCGGCGGAAAGTCACAGCCAGCGGAGTGACCCATCCCATCGCGCTCAAGAACATTTTGGTGGCCCTGCTCACCGAGCTGTTGCAGCCCCTACAGAAACCATTGGTCATCGGCGAGCACAAACCCACTGTCATCATGGTGGCTGGTGTCAACGGTGCGGGCAAGACCACGTCGATAGGCAAACTCACGCGCCACTTGTCCGAAAGCGGCGCCAGCGTGCTGCTGGCCGCGGCCGACACCTTCCGCGCTGCAGCGCGCG
>DAOQRI010000275.1:0-4545 GCA_035355475.1 Rhodoferax sp.
CCTGTTCTTCATGATCTCCGAGGAAGAGAAGAAGATCCGCACCAACCCAGTGGGCTATGGAAGTGCCATTTTGACAAAGGTCTTTGGCGCGCTGCGGTGAATGGTATGTCTGCAGGGTTCGGATTCGTGTCTGCAATGCAGCCATAATCAGGCAAACAAGCAACCATGAATACCGGCATCCTTATCATCGCACACGCTCCGCTGGCCAGCGCCCTGCGGGATTGCGTGCTGCATGTCTATCCGGAGGCCGCGTCGGGGGTCCTTGCGCTGGATGTGCCGCCCAGCGAGCCGACTGAAGACACACGCCTCGCCGCCAGAGCCCTTCTTGAGCAACTGGCTGCACCCAATACATTGGTCTTGACCGATGTATTTGGCGCCACGCCCTGCAACGTAGCCCAAAAGGTGGTCGATGGCGTGCATTCCAAACTGGTCGCTGGCGTCAATTTGCCTATGCTGCTGCGCACGGTCAACTACCGCCACGAACCGCTGGATGTGCTGGTGGCCAGAGCCCTGTCCGGCGGTGCCCAATGCATCATGCAAGTGGCCGTAACCGCACCACAAAACCAGAACCGTAAATCGCATGATAAAAGCCACCACGACCATCAGCAATAAACTGGGCCTGCATGCCCGCGCTTCAGCCAAGCTGACCAAATTGGCGGGCAGCTTTCCCTGCGAAGTATGGATTGCCAAAGGCGAGCGCCGCGTCAATGCCAAGAGCATCATGGGTGTGATGATGCTGGCCGCCGGTATCGGGTCCGAGGTCACCCTCGACACCGAAGGTGACCGCGCCCAGGAAGCGATGGACGCCATGCTTGCCCTGATTGCGGACAAATTCGGCGAAGGCGAGTAAAGCGAAATGACTTTTGCCATCCATGGCCTGAATGTCTCTCGCGGCGTGGCCATAGGCCGGGCTGTGCTGGTGGCATCCAGCCGTGTCGATGTGGCCCACTACTTTGTGCAGCAGCATGAGGTTGGCTCAGAAATGGCCCGCCTGCGCTTGGGGCGCGACGCTGTGGTGGATGAAATACACCGCTTGCAGGAAAGCATTACCCACATGGGCCCCAAAGAGGCTCCGCATGAATTGGGTGCCCTGCTGGACGTTCACCTGATGCTGCTGCAGGATGATGAGTTCCTCTCCAGTGTGAACCATTGGATTACCGAACGGCTGTACAACGCCGAGTGGGCGTTGACCACGCAACTCGAGGTGATTGCCCGCCAGTTTGACGAAATGGAAGATGAGTACTTGCGCGAGCGCAAGGCCGATCTGGAGCAAATCGTCGAACGCGTACTGCGTGCCATGAAAGGCACGGACACCCCGATCGTGGCCCATGGCCAGCGGGCTTTGCGCAAGTCAACCCAGCAGGACCTGCTGCTCGACGACACCGTAGACGTGCCGCTGATCCTGATCGCACATGATCTTTCACCAGCAGACATGCTCCAGTTCAAACAGAGTGTGTTTGCCGGATTTATTACCGACGTCGGTGGCAAAACCTCTCACACCGCTATCGTGGCACGCAGCATGGATATTCCCGCTGTGGTGGGAGCCCGTTTGGCCAGCCAGTTGGTTCGCCAGGATGATTGGGTCATCATCGACGGTGATGCGGGCGTGGTCATTGTGGATCCCTCGCCCATCATTCTGGCCGAATACGGTTTCAAACAACGCCAGCGTGAACTCGAGCGGGGGCGCCTGCAGCGTCTGTTGCATACACCGGCGGTGACCATGGACGGTGAGCGGGTGGAACTGCTGGCCAACATCGAGATGCCGGAAGACGCACACATAGCCCTTAAAGCGGGAGCCGTGGGCGTGGGCCTGTTTCGAAGCGAATTTCTATTCATGGGTCGCCAGGGCAAATTGCCCGGTGAGGAAGAGCAATACCAGGCCTACAAACGTGCAGTGGAAGGCATGCAAGGCCTCCCCGTGACCATACGCACCGTGGATGTAGGCGCGGACAAGCCGTTGGACGAATCCTTGCGCGACGACGCCCATCTGAACCCCGCCTTGGGCTTGCGCGCCATCCGCTGGAGTCTGGCCGATCCGGCCATGTTCTTGACCCAACTGCGCGCCATTTTGCGCGCCGCCGCGCATGGCAAGGTGCACCTGCTGGTGCCTATGCTGGCCCATGCCACCGAGATTCGCCAGACCCTGGCGCATCTCGACCACGCCCGCGCTACGCTGGACAACCGGGGCGTAGCCTACGGCCCCGTCAAACTGGGCGCCATGATCGAAATACCGGCGGCCGCCCTGAGCCTTCGCCTGTTCCTCAAGTACTTTGACTTCCTCTCGATTGGCACCAATGACCTGATCCAGTACACGCTGGCGATTGACCGCGCCGATGAGTCGGTGGCGCATCTCTACGATCCGCTGCACCCGGCCGTGCTGCGTCTGGTGGCGGATACCATTACAGAGGGTCGTGCGCAGGGTAAGGATGTGGCTGTCTGCGGTGAAATGGCAGGGGACGTGAGTCTGACACGATTACTGCTCGGCCTGGGGCTGCGCAGTTTTTCCATGCACCCGGCGCAAATACTGGCAGTCAAGCAGGAGATTTTGCGTGCAGATACTGCCAAACTCGCGCCATGGGCCCGACGCGTGATGGATGCCGAAGACCCGGCGCGCGAGATGGCGGCCAATTAAATCCGATACATAACGTGAGATTCCAGGAGGCCGTATTGGCAGGCATCCCCGCTCCCGGACAACTGATTGATTTCCTTGACCGACGAACCCCTCAAAATTCAAGAACCCCGCCTGTGGCGCGACTCTGGTTGGACCGCTCAGGTCATCAAGAACGAAGACGATGATGGATGGGCCGTGGCCATGACCCGAGACGGTGCGTCCGAGCCCGCACTGGTCGGACCATGGACCATGGGGCGTGACAAGAAGAACCCTAAGCCGATGGACGGGGCGGCGTTCATCACGCTGGTTAAAACCGCCAGTGAATTTGTACGGCGCAGCGAGCAGCAACTGCATACCACGCTGCACCAGAGCATCGCGATCACGGCGGCAGCAGGACGGGTAACCGTAACTCTGGACATCGTACCTGATGAAGACAACCCCTACGCCACTCTGAGTGCAGTGGATGACATTGGCGAAGCGCTGGCACAGGTACGTGTGTCGGCCGCGTTCAAGCTCAACCGCAGTAGCGCGGTAGCGTGGGTAGAGGGCGGTTTTGCGAAGCCTGGCGCCCGCTAGCGCCTGGCCAAATGGTGCGTAGGATTAGAAGTCGCCCTTGACGATGGGAAAGCCCAGCGCTGCCCAGTCCAGCATGCCACCACGGTAGTAGTAAATGCGGTTGGCGGGGAAGCCGTCACGCGTCATGGCCACAATGGCGCTGGGGCTCTGCGGACAGGCCGGCCCATTGCAGAATGCATAGACCTTCTTGGCGGCCGAGCAATCCCATTTGCCTGCGGTCTTGGTGCAGCCCAACTCGTTCATGCGTCCGGCTACTTCGGTGTACACAATGTGCAGGGAACCAGCGATGGTTCCGTTGGCACGGTCCTCGGGTTCCCGCATATCGACCACCAACGCGTCACGGTCGTTCATGGCATTGAGAATTTCAATCTCACCCACCGGGGTGACGCCGGGCACTGGGATCATGGCCTGAATCCAGCCCTTGTTCTTGGCGCAAGGCGTCATCACGCGGGTGATGACGGTCTCTTCGCCTTTGGCGTTTTTAGCGACAAATTTGGTGTCGGTGCCGATGATGCGCAGGTACTCAGGGTCAGCGGCGAGGGTGGAGGTGGCCAGGCCAGTGGCCAGAATGGCTGTAGCGATCAGGGCAGAAAATTTCATGTTGTCTCCGGATGGGTTTTTAGGACCGCAAAGCGTACCAAGCGGCCGCTCCATAGGCTTGATTTAAATCAATTGTCAAAAATAACCGTGACGGCCTCTTCGCAGGCGCTTCATTTCGCGGATTCCGCAAATAGTTGACAAATGACAAATTGATACTATAGTGATATCACTTTGATCTCATTTGCGAATGTGCACAGCGGGATGCAAGGTGCTTCAATCGCAGGGATTGAAGCGAACACCAAGGATTGCCATGGACAAACAAGCTTCCAATGAGTATCTGGCCAAGACCGGCAGTGGCTATGCTGCAGTGGCCATCGGCGTCGTTTTGTTGCTCGGTGCCGCTCTACTGGTGCTGCGCGCACCCAGTCCACTCAGTTTGGGCATCGCCGCGTTGGCTGTGCCCGCTGCCCTGTGGTTTTTGACCGGTTTGTACACACTCAACCCCAACCAGGCCGCCTTGCTCAAGCTGTTTGGCAGCTACCGTGGAACCGACCGCAGCGAGGGCCTGCGCTGGAGCAACCCGTTTTATAGCCGCACCAAGGTCTCCACCCGCGCGCACAACTTCAACAGCGAAAAGCTCAAGGTCAATGATCTGCGAGGCAACCCCATCGAGATTGCGGCGGCCATCGTCTGGCGGGTGCAGGACACGGCCCGCGCCAGTTTTGACGTGGAAGACTTTGAATCCTACGTGCTGACGCAGGCCGAAGCAGCCGTGCGCCACCTGGCATCCAGCTACGCCTATGACAACCTGGACGACA
>DAOQRI010000276.1:0-4527 GCA_035355475.1 Rhodoferax sp.
GTCAAGGCGCTGGTTGCGCTGACCGCCCTATCCGAGCCTGTTCTGAAGCAAAAAATGGCCGCAGCCCTTTCGGATATAGCGCAGACAGCTACTTTTTCCATAGCGACCTTGCCCGCACAAACGATTTCGCAGCGCCCCGATGTATTCAGCGCCGAGCGCGATGTGGTGGTGGCCAGTGCCCAGGTCGGCAGTGCCAAGGCCCAGCGCCTGCCGCGCCTGACACTGACCGGCGCCATTGGCAACATGCGCCAAAGCGTCAACGGCGTAGACGTGGATGGCAATACCTGGTCCTTTGGGCCACTGGCGGTGAACCTTCCGCTGTTTGACGGTGGCCAGCGCGTGGCGGCGGTTACGGCGGCCGAAGCCAACTACCAGACCGTGGTGTTGACCTACCGCGCCAAGGTGCGCCAAGCGGTGCGCGAAGTGGAAGAAGCACTGATCAATCTGCACAGTACCGACGCACGCACCCTGGATGCCAAAGTTTCCACCGATGGTTACGCACAGTCGCTGGCCGCCACCCAGTCCCGCTTTGGTCAGGGTCTGGCCAGTCTGGTGGAACTGGAAGACGCCAGACGCAACGCGCTGGCTTCCGAATCCACCCTACTGGGCCTGAGCCTGGAGCGCAATCGCGCCTGGGTTTCCCTATACCGCGCAGTCGGTGGCGGCTTTGAGCCCCGTGCTGTCAACCAATAACTGAACGCCCTTCCTGCTTACCCACCGCAAGACCATGACGAACACACACTCCAAGCTTTTGACTATGCGTCTGACCAACCAGCATCTGAAAACGGGCCTGCTGGTTGCCAGCCTCTTTGCCGTATCCGGCTTGGGGCTGTGGACGACCCGCAGCTACGCCGCCGACACCGCCAAGCCCATAGCCGCCAAGCCTGCACTCACCGTTGCGCTGACACAAGCCACCAACAGCACACTGGCCATCAAGCTGGCGGCCAACGGCACGGTTGCTGCATGGCAAGAGGCAAGCGTAGGCGCCGAGGCCAACGGGTTGCGCATCGCCGAGCTGCATGCCAATGTGGGCGACAGCGTCAAACGTGGCCAATTGCTGGCCACCTTTGCGGCGGAGAGCGTGCAAGCCGATGTGGCGCTGGCGCGTGCTGCCCTGGCCGAAGCGCAGGCCAATGCGGCGGAAGCCGCCGCAAACGCCGACCGCGCACGTGCCGTGCAGGGCAGCGGCGCCATCAGCGCTCAGCAGGTCAACCAGTACCTGACACAGGAACAAACCGCCAGGGCCCGCGTTGAGTCGGCTAAGGCCCAGCTCGATGCCCAACTGCTGCGCCTCAAGAACACCCAGCTACTCGCTCCTGACAACGGCACCATTTCAGCCCGCATGGCGACCGTGGGCGCCGTCGTGGGCGCGGGCACCGAAATGTTCAAGCTGATTCGCCAGGGGCGCCTGGAGTGGCGGGGCGAGGTCACCGCGGCCGAGATTGGCCGCGTCACACCGGGCGCAAGCGTGCTGGTTACCGCCCCAGGCGGCACACAGACCAAGGGCAAAGTGCGCATGTTGGCGCCCACCGTGGATGCTGTGACGCGCAATGGGCTGGTCTATGTAGACCTGCCAGGCGCAGGCTCCGGCTTCAAACCGGGCATGTTTGCACGCGGCGAATTTGAACTGGGAAGCTCGGGCGCATTGACCGTGGCCCAGACCGCCGTGGTGGTGCGCGATGGCTTCAGCTACGTGGTCCGCGTGGGCGCCGACAACCGCACCAGCCAGGTCAAGGTGCAGACCGGGCGCGTGGTGGGTGACCGCGTGGAGTTGCTGGGGGGTGTCAAACCCGAGGACAAGCTGGTGCTCAGCGGTGGCGGCTTTTTGAGCGACGGTGACCTGGTCAAAATTGTTGACTCAAGTACGCCTCCATCCCTTGTTAAGCCTGCGCAAGCTGCTAGCAAATAAGGAGCAACTCCAATGAATGTCTCCGCCTGGTCGATCAAGAACCCCATACCGGCAGTCATGCTGTTCGTGCTGCTGACGGTGGCTGGCTTGATGTCGTTCAACGCCATGAAGGTGCAGCAGTTCCCCGACATGGAGTTGCCCACCGTAACCGTCTCCGCCAGCCTGCCTGGTGCTGCACCGGCCCAGCTGGAAACGGAAGTCGCCCGCAAGATCGAGAACGCCATTGCGTCGCTGCAGGGCCTTAAAAACATCTACACCAACGTGCAGGATGGTGCGGTGACGGTGACTGCCGAATTCCGCCTGGAAAAGCCCACCCAGGAAGCGGTGGACGATGTGCGCAGCGCTGTGCAACAGGTGCGCAGCGACTTGCCAGGCGACTTGCGCGACCCGGTGGTCAGCAAGATGAACCTGTCGGGTGCGCCCATCCTGGCCTTCACTATCCGCTCCGGGCAGTTGGATGATGAAGCCCTGAGCTGGTTTGTGGACAACACCATTACCCGCGCCCTGCTGGGTGTGCGCGGCGTGGGCTCGGTGGTCCGCGTGGGTGGCGTAACCCGCGAAGTGCAAGTGGCTCTCGACCCGCTCAAGCTGCAGAGCCTGGGCGCCACAGCGGCGGACATTTCGCGCCAGCTTAAGGCCGTGCAGTTGGAGGCCGCTGGTGGCCGCGCCGACCTGGGGGGTTCCGAGCAGCCCATGCGTACCCTGGCCACCGTGGCCACGGTGGACGAGTTGTCCCGGCTGGAGCTGAGTCTGTCGAGCGGCAAACGGATCCGTCTCGACGAGATTGCCAGCGTGAAAGATACGGTGGCTGAGCAGCGCAGCTTTGCCACACTGAACGGCAAGTCGGTGGTGGGCTTTGAGATCACCCGCAGCAAGGGCGCCAGTGAGGTGGAAGTGGGCGCCGCTGTGCAAAAAGCTCTGGCAGACCTCAAAGTCGCACATCCCGATCTGGAGCTGACACAAGCCTTCGACTTTGTGACTCCGGTGCAGGAGGAGTTTGACGCCTCCATGACCATGTTGTTCGAGGGCGCCTTGCTGGCAGTTGTTGTGGTCTGGTTCTTCCTGCGCAACTGGCGCGCCACCTTTGTGTCGGCGGTGGCGCTGCCATTGTCGGCCATTCCGGCCTTCATTGGCATGCACTACATGGGGTTCACTACCAACATCGTGACGTTGCTGGCGCTGTCACTGGTGATCGGTATTCTGGTGGACGACGCGATTGTGGAGGTCGAAAACATCGAGCGCCACCTGCGCATGGGCAAGACGCCTTACCAGGCTGCGATGGAGGCGGCCGACGAGATTGGCCTGGCCGTGATCGCCACAACTTTTGCGCTGATTGCCGTGTTTCTGCCCACCGCCTTTATGAGTGGCGTGGTCGGCAAGTTCTTCAAGCAGTTTGGCTGGACCGCCGTGTTCGCAATATTCGCCTCCCTGATGGTGGCACGCCTGCTGACCCCGATGATGGCGGCCTACCTCATGAAACCGTCCACCCACGTCCACGAGGAACCGGTTTGGATGCCGCTGTACCTGAAGATCACGCGCTGGACGCTGCACCACCGCTGGATCACCATGTTCACAGCGGTTGGCCTCTTTATCGGCTCGCTGTTCCTGGTGCCGCTGATTCCCAGTGGCTTCATCCCGCCGGATGACAACTCACAAACCCAGGTCTACCTGGAGCTGCCACCGGGCACCACGCTGGCCCAAACCCGAGCGGCAGCGGAGCAGGCACGCACCATCATCGGCCAGGTGCCGCATGTGCAAAGCGTCTACACCACGGCGGGTGGAGGCAGCGTGGGGTCTGACCCTTTCATGGGTGGCGCCAGCACCGAGGTGCGTAAGGCCACGCTGACCGTGTTGCTGGCCGAGCGCGGCCAGCGCCCGCGCAAACAGGTGATTGAGAGTGACATGCGCACGGCGCTGTCCGAACTACCGGGCGCGCGCTTCAAGGTTGGCCTGGGCGGCTCGGGCGAAAAGTACATGCTGGCACTGAAGGGCGAAGACCCGGTGGCCCTGGCCCAGGCAGCAGCAGCGGTAGAGAAAGACCTGCGCACCATTCCCGGACTGGGCAATATTTCTTCGAGCGCGAGCCTCACCCGCGCTGAAGTGGCCATCCGACCCGACTTTGCCAAGGCGGCCGATCTGGGCGTCACCAGCGCAGCGATTGCCGAAACCCTGCGCATTGCGACCGTGGGCGACTATGAGGCAGCCTTGCCCAAGCTCAACCTGAGTCAGCGCCAGGTGCCCATTGTGGTCAAGCTTGCCACCGACGCCCGCAAAGACCTTGAGCAACTGGGCCGACTGCTGGTGCCCGGCGTCAAAGGTCCGGTCATGCTGAGCCAGGTCGCCACCTTCGAGATGTCGGGCGGACCGGCCATGGTCAGCCGCCTGAACCGGGTGCGCAACGTCAACTTCGAGGTGGAGTTGTCCGGTGTACCGCTGGGCGAGGTAACCGACGCAGTGGCCAAGCTTCCCAGCATCACCAACCTCCCCGCTGGCGTGCAGCAGGTGGAGATTGGTGACGCCGAAGTACAGGGTGAGATGGTGGCCGGCTTTGGCATGGCCATGATGACCGGCGTGCTGTGCATCTACATCGTGCTGGTGCTGCTGTTCAAGGACTTCGT
>DAOQRI010000277.1:0-4523 GCA_035355475.1 Rhodoferax sp.
CGCTGGGCTTGCTGGCGCAGTATGTCGGGCGCAAGACCGCCACCCTGGTGGAGCTTTGCCTGATTACCTTCACCATGTCGTTCGGGTACTTCTTTGTGCACACCTACGACGACCTGCTCAAGATGGCCCTGCTTCTTGGCGTGGCCGGGGCAAGTTTCGGCGTGGCCATGTCGCTGGGTTCTGGCTGGTACCCGCCCAAATACAAAGGTCTGGCCATGGGCCTGGTGGGCGCGGGCAACGCGGGCACCGCCCTGGCTGCGCTGCTGGCGCCGCCCCTGGCCCAGGCCTACGGCTGGCAGACGGTGTACGGTATTGCAGCCATCGCCTCCCTGGTGCCCATGGCCGTGGTGCTGTTCATGGCCAAGGAGCCACCGGACCGCGATGAACACGCCAGCATGCGCGAACACCTCAGCTGCCTGATGGAAAAAGACGGATGGGTCTTCAGCCTGATTTATGTTGTCACGTTTGGCGGCTTTATTGGCATCGTCACCTTTTTGCCGACCTACTATTACGACCAGTTCGGCGTAAGCAAAGTGCAGGCCGGGCAACTGACCATGCTGGCCGCGCTGATGGGCGCCGTGGTGCGCGTGGCAGGCGGCTGGATTTCCGACCACTGGGGCGGCGTCAACACCCTCACCGTGGTGCTGGTGGCAGTTGCAGTGACCTTGGTGGGCGTAGGCCTGTCGTCGGGCTCACTGGTGATGACGACCCTGCTGCTGATTCTGTGCTTTGCCGCACTGGGCGCGGGCAACGGTGCCCTGTTCCAACTGGTGCCGCTGCGCTGGCCCACCTCTACCGCGGTGGCCGGTTCGATGATTGGCGAAATCGGCGCACTGGGTGGCGGCACCGTCCCCGCCATGATGGGCCAGGCCAAACAACATACCGGCAGCTTTTTGCCAGGCTTTGTGGTGATGGCATTGTTCTCGTTGCTGATGCTCGCCGTCATGCGCAAGATGCAACTGCGCTGGACCCGCACTTGGGCAGAGAAAGGTGGTCGGGCGCGTAGTGCGTGAACTTTCAAATGCTATAAAAATAGCAGCTTATTGTGCAGTTCCCACGGGGGCTGCACGACATTTTTATTTTAATTGGCTGGCTATAGGGGGTTGAGGCAGATTTTGGTATGGGGCTGCTTCAGACGCATTACTGACTTTCAAGTTGTACGAAAGCAGACGTTCAACGTTTGACATGAGGGGTTAGGCCTCAACGAACCAGCTCGCCGTTTCTTGGGTTGATGGGCACAACTTCTTTCGTGGTTTCATCAAAAACTACTAAGAGAGTTCTTCCCATTGGAGTGACGGACTGAAACCTTCTTTTTGCCTCAGCATCAAGCGAGTCAGTGTTGAGATTTCGAAGGAAGTCTAGGAAGGCTTCTACGCTTTGGTCGTATTCAAGCTGTGAGAGCGGCTTCTTCAATAGAAGTTTTACAGAGACGTCGTTTGGCCCCTGCCCAACGAGAGAGAAGTACAGGGAGTAGGGTTGGACGGGCTTTACCTTTCCGGCGCTCCCGATCAACTTGATCTCTGGCGCGTCTGGTCCTGCGACCTGGGCGTAGAGTTTCTTGAATTGCTCTTTGACCAGAAGATAGTGATCTTTCCCTGCCTCCTGGAAGAAGCCTCCGAAGTAGGAGGAAGCCACAAACCCGATGACAAGCGTTGGCATCAACCACTCGACTCCCGCCATAGGGCCGGGAGGGTCCAACTCAACGATCTGCACATCTAGGCCGGGTGCCGATGTAGCCCGCCTGAACTCTTCGAACCCGGCGCTCGGGACTGTGTTGACGTGAAGAATTGCGATGTGCGGGGGCATTCGGTCTCCTTGAGGCCTAACGTTTGACATGAGCGGCAGACGCCGGCTCGCCGGTGGCTGTCCGCTCGATGGAAGGGTTCGACGTCATCGCGATAGGGGATAAGCTACGCAGTCTCGGAGCTAAGGCGGCGCTGGGCGTACCGGTGGGCGGCGGCGAGAACACTTGGCGACAAGCGAAGCTCATGGGCGTCGACGAATGATATTCGGCTGAACCGTGAGAACCGACTATTGCTAACAAGGTTGGTTAGGCGAAACAGCAGTTGATACGAGGGGCCGAATAGTTTGGTCGCGTCGAGCGCATCACGAAGTGCGGTTTGCCCTTCGCTCTGCGTGAGCAGTTCCGCACCGCGCGTACCGATGCTGTTGCGGCCGTCAAGGTTGACAAGCTGCGGCCAACTTTCTAGGTCCGTATTGGTGCGAATCAGCTTGGGGGCTGCAGGGCTGAGGAAGTTCGGCATTCTCGTCACTGTGAGGTAGTTGTCCTGAAGTTGGTACGCTCGTTCGGCGGGGCGGGGCCCGTGAATCGCGCATCCGGTTCGGACTTCCCAAGTACGAGAGCTTAGGGTGTCAACAAGCGGCCAGTTGTTCGGGAAGACAGGACCCACTCCTTCCATGATGTAGGAGACTCGTCCGAGTTCCTTTACCCGAGGATCCATTTCGTTCGCGAGCCCGTACCAACGGAGCGGAATGATTGGATTAGGTCGCCGAACCAGGCGCTTCGGCGAGTGTCCTTCAAACTCGAAGGCGATTCGCGAGTAGAGACAGCCGACCGGACCGCCTGCAATCAATAGGCCTTCACCGTGCTCCAAACGTAGACCTTTTCGCGCGCTGAAAAGGAGCGAAACGCGACGATCGTTCGGAGGAAGAAGCGAGGCGAGAATCGCACTGCCACCTGCACGGTTATCTGGATGAAAGTCACCAAGATTTCGCAGCACCGGACCACATGAAACGGAGAAGGAGGTGGCGAGGTCAATTCCAACCATTCTTTGAAGGCACTCCCTGGGCTCACCCTGAAGCGCCTTCGCGAGGCCGGTCTCGAGGGGCTGCAGTATTCGACGGTCCAGCACACAACCGAGTAGACCTAGTCCGAGGTTCTTCAACAGGGTCCTTCGAACTGCAGCCCTTTCAGCTTCGGGCAATGGCCCCTTACCGGGCAATGCAGGCAGCAACGCGAGAACCGACTTCTGCGAAATCCATGTGAGGCCCCCGATGTTTTCCGCTGTCAGCAATCCAGACGCCACGAATTGCTCGATCTCTTCGCTGGTTCTTGATAGCGCGGCGGCCGCTTGCGACTTAGTCAATAGGTCCAAAGTCGGTTTCCTTCAATCGTAGGTTACAGGTCGGAGGCTGCTCTATGACGCCGAACTCAACGTATACCGCAATACCTGCGGTATAACGTGGCAAGTTTCTCTACAAAAACCAGCATTTTGGCTTACTCCGTTTGAATAGTTTGCTCCATTAAAAATAGCGCCAAACCACGCAAACTGTAAGAATTGAATTTGTGCCATCGCCGAGCAATTTTCACCGCTGTGTAGCGAATTAACCATCCCTGAACCGAAAGATTTTCGTGAAAGTCCGCTTCCGCCCGCAACCCAGTCTTTCAGACTAAACCCACTGGCCCCGCGCACCCTATGCATCCTTCGCAACGCGCAGCCAACCCACCGATTCACTACAAAATCAATAGCTACTCACGCATATTCCACGGGGTCTAAAGCCCTATTTCGGCAAAAATAGCAGCCAGTACACCAGCAGCAGATTGATCAGCGCCAGCGTGCCGGTGGCGAGCTTCCACACTGCGCTGGGGTCCCGCTGCATCAGCGGGGTGCCATGCAGCGCCTGCAGGGGGCGGGACGCACCGCGCTCCAGTGCCAGCAAGAATTCTTCCGCCGTCTCGAAGCGCTGGCGCTGGTCCAGGGCCACGGCCTTGAGCACCACATGGTTCAGCCAGATCGGCACCTCGGGGTTGTGCCGGCTCGGTGGCGTGGGGTCGCGGTGGTAGCGGCCCACCTGGTAGGGCAGCACATCGCCATACGGCAGCCTGCCGGTGAGCAGCTGGTACAGGGTCACGCCCAGGGCGAACAGATCGCTCTGGGCAGTGGGCAGCTGCTCACCCGCGCCATCGCCCTCGGCGACCTCGCCCTTGCCAGGAGCGCCTTTGCTGCGAAAGCCCCATTGCTCGGGGTTCACATAGCTGGGGGTGCCGGCGTGCAGGGCGCGCATGGCGGCAGGCTCACGCCCGGAGAGGGCCACGCCCAGGTCCAGCACACGCAGCACGCCGTCGTCGCCCAGATGCAGGTTGGCGGGCTTGATGTCGCGGTGCACCACGCCCTGGCGGTGCAGCCGCGCCAGCGCCTTGAGCGCCTGCATGGCGTAGCCCAGCGCCGCCGCCGTGCCCACGCGCTGCTGGCGATCCAGGATCTGCTGCAGGGTCTCGCCGCCATGCCAGTCGTACAGCACATAAAACGCCGAGCGCTCCTGGTCATTCGGTAGCCGCGAGTGCACGGCCACCATGTGGTCCGCCCCGCGGGACGACTGCATGCGCGTGCCCAGCCAGGCCTCGTGGGCCAGCATGGCACGCTCTTCCTGGTCGTGGGCGCGGGCGGTGTTCAGGGTCTTGAGGGCATACAACGTCTGCGTGGCCGGGTCCCGAACTTGGTACAAGACATTGATGCCGCTGTCGGCCACCAGCGCGTTCACCACCAGACCGTCCAGCGTGT
>DAOQRI010000278.1:0-4521 GCA_035355475.1 Rhodoferax sp.
ATTTGGCAAAGACATTGCCGGCCTGGAGAAGGGCTCCCGGGAAGAGTTGATGCGACTGCAAACTGCACTGGCCAGCGCCCAGGCCGAGCTCACAACGGTGAAGGCCGAGCGCGACAAGGCGCAGTCCGTGGCCAATACGGCCGATGCGCTGGTCATCGCTGAAAAAGCCTCCCACGAAAGCCTGCTGGCGCAAACCAAGCAACTGGAGCTGGAAAATCGCTCGCTGCGGGACGACCTCGGTTTTTTTGAGAAGTTGATCCCTGCCAGTGGCGGCGATGGACTGGCCATTCGCGCTTTGCAGGCAGAGTTGCAAAACAGCGGCAAGTTAAAATGGCAGGTACTGGTGATCCAGTCGGGCAAGAACCAGACGGAGTTCAATGGCCACCTGGAGCTGTCGTTTACCGGGTTGCTCAATGGCAAGCCCTGGGCTTCCAGTCTGCCGGGCGAGCGGCCATCTATCAAGGTCCGGCAATACGGGCGCACCGGTGGCGAATTTGAAGTGCCCGCACAAGTGGTTGTGAAGGGCGTTTCTGCCAAGGTGATGGATGGTGCGGTTGCCAGGGCAACCCAATCGATCAAGATGTAGTTTTTCCTGAGAGGTCGTCATGTTCAACAAGAAGAAGCAACCCCCCATCAAGAGTTTGATTGCCGATGGAAGCCAGATCGCCGGCAACATCACCTTTACCGATGGCCTGCGGGTCGATGGGCAGATTACCGGGAATATCCATGCCAGCGAAGAGGTATCCAGCATTCTTGTGATTTCTGAAATCGCCACAGTGACGGGAGAAATTACTGCGGATCACATCATCATCAATGGTAGCGTCAAAGGCCCGATCCATGCCCGCAAGATGCTGGAACTGCAGCCCAAGGCCCGCATTGAAGGGGACGTGCAATATGCAGCCCTGGAAATGCACCAGGGCGCCTTGATCACAGGGCAACTTCGCCCCATTCTGGCCGATGAGGAAAAACCCACATTGAAGCTGGCGGCAAATAACCAGTAACAGAATTCCCGAGCGATTTGCTGTACTATTGAACTTATAACTGATTTCACCGGAGATCCACCGTGAGCGCTGTAGCCGAAAACATCCAGACCGAAATGCCCGCCCCCATTCTGTTCACTGACAGTGCTGCTGCCAAGGTGGCGGATCTGATTGCGGAAGAAGGAAACCCCGACCTCAAATTGCGCGTGTTCGTGCAGGGTGGCGGTTGCTCCGGTTTCCAATATGGTTTCACCTTTGACGAAATCACCAATGAAGACGACACCACCATGACCAAGAATGGCGTCTCTCTGCTGATTGACGCCATGAGCTACCAATATCTGGTGGGCGCTGAAATTGACTACAAGGAAGACTTGCAGGGCGCGCAGTTTGTGATCAAGAACCCGAATGCCACCACGACCTGTGGCTGCGGTTCGTCGTTTTCCTGATGTGCAATTGAACTACCCTGTTCAGGCGGGGTAGATTGCACCGAGTATGCGGGCGCCTCTGGCGCCCGTTACGCTTTGGAGGCTAGCGGTTTCACCATGGACCGCCTGGCGCGCCAGCCACGCAAAGGCGGTGGCTTCAACCTGCTGCGGCGGTAAGCCGGCTTCGGCGGTTGACATGACCTCGCAGCCGGGCAACGCGGCTTGCAGCCTGCGCATCAAATGCCGATTGAGGGCACCGCCCCCACAAACTTTCAACGCGGTGCAATGGGGCGAAGCGGCCAACAGGCTGTTTGCGCAGGATAGGGCCGTTAACTCGGTGAGCGTGGCCTGCACGTCCACTGGTGCCAACCGGTTCGCCTCACCCAGTTGCCGGTCAAGCCATGCCGGGTTGAACAGGTCACGGCCCGTGCTCTTGGGTGGCGCCTTGGTGAAATAGGGCTCGCTGAGCATGCGCTCCAGCAGTGAAGCCTGAACCTGCCCCGTGGCGGCCCAGGCACCACCATCGTCAAATCCCTGCCCCGTATGCGCGTGGCACCATCCATCCATCAGCGCATTGCCCGGGCCACAGTCGTAGCCCAACAATTCCACGGCTGCCTGGTCCAGGATGGTGATATTGGAGATGCCTCCAATATTGAGCACCGCCAGCGTTTGGTTGGGTTTTCCGAAAAAAGCCCGGTGAAACGGCGGCACCAAAGGGGCGCCCTGGCCACCAGCGGCCACATCGCGGCTGCGAAAGTCGGCCACCACCGCAATGCCACACAGCTCCGCCAGCAGGGCAGGGTTGTTGAGTTGCAGTGTGTAACCACTTCCGTCAAATTCCTGGGGGCGATGGCGAACGGTCTGCCCGTGGGCACCCACGGCACGCACGGCTGATGGCTGCAGTCCGCATTGGGTCAACACCCGTTCCACCTGGCTGGCATACAGTCGAACCATCGCGTTGGCAGCAAGGGCGGCGCGGTGCAATTCATTGTCGCCGGGGGTGTTCAATGCCAGCAGATCGGCTTTCAGAGCGGGCGGTATGCCGACGCTGCAGTGGCCCAGCACCTGGGGTCGAGGGCCGCCAAAATCTGCCAGAACGGCATCCACACCATCGAGCGAGGTGCCCGACATGAGTCCAATGTACAGGTTGGACAATCCGGACCCCGGGTTAGGCGAACAGTGCCTGTCTACTGTGCACTGCCTGGCAGCATCTGCGCGGCAGCGGCCAATTGGCTGCGGACCTGTGCAGCGGCCTGGTTGAACGCAGGGCGTGCGGCAGCGGCCACCGGTACCGACTCACTTTGTCGCGCAACGGTCAAGGGGTCGCGGTGCGCGCCGTTGACACGGAATTCAAAATGCAGATGCGGGCCCGTGGCCCAGCCAGTTTGCCCCACAGCGCCCACGTTTTGGCCCTGGCTGACATTCTGTCCGCGGTGCACGTTAATCCGGCTCAGGTGCGCATACACGGTGATACTGTTGTTGCGGTGCTTGACCATGACTACGTTGCCGAAGCCGTTTTGCACACCCGCAAACTCGACGACACCATCGCCCACGGTCCGCACGGCGGTGCCGGTCGGTGCGGCGTAGTCAACGCCCAAGTGGGCCCGCCAGGTTTGCAAAATGGGATGAAACCGCATCTTGAAGCCGCTGGTTACCCGTGAAAACTCCATGGGAGAAGCCAGAAATGCCTTGCGCAGGCTATCACCTGCCAGCGTGTAGTAGCCGCCCTTGCTCAGGGTGTGGCTGGCGCCTGCAGTGGATGCTGCACCGCCGGCCAGTGGCTCCTGGAACCACATGGCCTGGTGGGTCTTGCCGGCGTTCACGAACTCCGCGTTCAGTACCCGGCCTGCACGCATGGGCTCGCCGTCGCCTTCCAGCGTCTCGTAGGTCACTGAAAAACGGTCGCCCTTGCGCAATGCGCGGTGAAAGTCGATATCACCCGCAAAAATCTCGGCGACCTGCATGGCGATGGTGTCCGGAATGCGCGCGTCGTCGGTGGCTGCAAACAGGGATGACTGGATCACGCCGCTTGCCAGCCGTGACGATGCCGTCATGGGCAGCGTTTCGAGGCGGGACTGGAATCCTGCTGTGGTCTTTTCAACCGTCAGCCGCTTGAACATGCCGTCGTCTTCAGGGCTCCAGCGGGCGCTGAGCTTGAGCAAGGTGCTGCCTGGACTGGCTTCCACCGTCACGTTGCGTCCGGCGCGGCCCATGAGGGTCTGCTGAACCATGCGGTCCGCCCGCAAAAACTCGGCGGCTTGGGGGTCGTACACCCCCAGTCGCTTGAGCAGCGACTCGGCGGTATCGGTGCTGCGGGTGATTTCGGAGCGGTACAGGCGCATGGACTGCTGTTGCAGCTCATCGCGGCCAGTTACCAGCGTCTGCGGTGTGACCAATTCCACCACGGTGCGCGCAGGAAGGTCAGACGCGTCGGGAGCCAGCGAGGCCACTGCAAAGGTGGCGCCAGCACCGCCGAGCAACAGGGCGGTCAATGCGGCGGTCAGTTGCTTGGGGTGGTGCTGTACAAGACGGGCTGCAAAGGCAAACGTATCTTCAGCGGCCTGGATCAGGCGGTGTTTCAAAATTCGGACTCCGTTGAGTAGGGGCGGCACCATGGAGTGCGGCGTCCCGAACTGCGACAGGGTCACGACTAGAATTCAGCCGCTGGCTCCACTTGTGTCGCAGGAGGGTTGCCAGTATAGCGGGCTACCGCACAGACACATTGATAAAAACCCTTATGAATCAAGCATCCAGCCCAACTTTACCTGTTTCAGATCAAGTCAGAGAGGCTTTGGCGGTCACCCTGCGCGGCTGCGAAGAGCTGTTGCCACAGGACGAGTGGGTCAAGAAACTGGCCAAGTCCGAGGCCATGGGCAAACCCCTGCGCATCAAGCTGGGCCTAGACCCCACGGCGCCGGACATCCACATCGGTCATACGGTGGTGCTGAACAAGATGCGCCAGTTGCAGGACCTGGGACACACCGTCATCTTCCTGATCGGCGACTTCACCAGCATGATTGGTGACCCATCCGGGCGCAACAGCACCCGCCCGCCGCTGACCGCCGAGCAGATCAAGGTCAACGCCGAGACCTATTACAAGCAGGCCAGCCTGGTGC
>DAOQRI010000279.1:0-4515 GCA_035355475.1 Rhodoferax sp.
TTGGCGACGCGGGAGTTGCTGCTGGATGCAGCCGAGCGCGTGTTCACACCGCGCCGGTGGAACACGCGCTCGGCTGCATCCAGCAGCAACTCCCGCGTCGCCAAGGCGTCTTCTTTGGTTCTACGCGCCATGGTTTACAGGACTTTCACACAAACGACATACATACATTCAAGCATGTATGTATACTAACCCAACTTCTCACGATTGCAAAAAATCTTTTTCAAAGGGATTCCTATGTCGCCCCACCACCAGCCTACGGGCCACTCACCCGCCACGCGACCTGTAGGCCGCTGGGCCTTACTGCCCGTTTCCGTTGCTGCCGCAGCCCTGCTGGTGGCCTGCAGTGCCAAAGATCCGGCCCCAGCGGCGGGTGCCGCGGGGGCTCCATCCGGCCCGCCTCCTGCCACCGTCGGCGTGGTGACGGTCGCCAATGAAGCCGTGGCGCTGCAAACCGAGCTGCCAGGCCGTGTGAGTGCGGTGCGGGTGGCGCAAGTGCGTGCACGGGTCAATGGGGTGGTTCTGAAACGCCTGTTCCGTGAGGGCAGCGAAGTCCGGGCCGGGCAACAGCTGTACCAGATTGACTCGGCCGTCTACCGCGCAGCGCTGGACAGCGCCCAGGCCAGCATCGCCAAGAGCCAGGCCAATCTGGCCCAAGCCAGCGCCCAGGTGGAGCGCTACAAGCCGCTGGTGGAAGCCAATGCGGTGAGCAAGCAGGAATACACCACCCTGGTCACCGCCCAGAAGCAGGCCGAAGCCGACCTGGCCACGGCCAAGGCAGCCGCGCAAACGGCCCAGATCAATCTGGACTACGCGGCGGTCTACGCCCCTATTTCCGGGCGTATCGGACAGGCGCTGGTGACCGAGGGCGCGCTGGTCAGCGCAACCGAAGCCACCCAGCTGGCAGTTATCCAGCAGACCAATTCCATGTACGTGAACTTCACCCAGTCCAGCTCCGATGTGCTGCGTCTGCGCAAAGCCATTGCGGCCAAGCAGTTGCGCGCCTCGGCCGACGGCTCCGTGCCGGTACGCGTGGTGCTGGAAGACGGCAGCGAGTTGCCCAAGCCCGGCAAGCTGCTGTTTACCGACCTGACGGTGGACGCCACATCCGGCCAGATCACGCTGCGCGCCGAAGTGCCCAACCCCGACGGTCTGCTGCTACCGGGGCAGTACGTGCGCGTGCGCCTGTCGCAGGCTGAGTTGCCCTCGGGCATGCTGCTGCCACAGCAGGCAGTGACCCGCACCAACCAGGGCGACACGGTGCTGGTGGTGGGCGCCGATGGCAAGCCCGGCACTCGCCCCGTCAAGGTGGGCAGCGCACAAGGCAACCAGTGGGTGGTGATGGATGGCCTCAAACCCGGCGAGCAAGTTATCGTGGATGGCTTCCAGAAAATGATGGTACCCGGCGCACCTGTCAAGACCGTGCCCTGGACACCCGGCGGTGCCGCTGCACCATCGGCCCCAGCCAGCAAATAAGGGGCGACACACATGGCCCAGTTCTTTATCAAGCGCCCCATTTTTGCGTGGGTGATTGCGCTGTTCATCCTGGTGATGGGCGGCGTAGCCATCACGCAGTTGCCCATTTCGCAATACCCACCGGTTGCACCGCCGTCCATCGTCATCAACGCGGCCTATCCTGGCGCGTCGGCCCAGACGCTGGAAGACAGCGTACTGAGCGTGATCGAGCGCGAAATGAATGGCTCGCCCGGCCTGATCTACATGGAGTCGGTGGCGCAGGCCGACGGCTCGGGCAGCATCACCGTCACCTTTGAGACCGGCACCAACCCCGATCTGGCCCAGGTGGACGTGCAAAACCGCCTCTCGCGTGCCACCCCGCGCCTGCCGGCTGCGGTGACCCAGCAGGGCGTGCGCGTGGACAAGTCGCGCTCCAACTTTCTGCTGTTCACCACCCTGTCCTCCGAGAACCCGGACATCGACCCGATTGCGCTGGCCGACTATGTCTCGCGCAACGTGGTGCCCGAGTTACAACGCCTGCCCGGCGTGGGCCAGGCGCAGATGTTTGGCTCCGAGCGTGCCATGCGCGTCTGGCTGGATCCGGCCAAACTGGCCGCGTTCAACCTGTCCATGGCCGAGGTCAACGCAGCCATCCGCTCACAGAACGCCCAGGTATCCTCCGGCGCTATTGGTGAACTGCCCAACATCACCGGCCAGAGCATTGCCGCCACTGTGGTGGTCAATGGCCAACTGGGCAGCGTGGAGCAGTTTGGCAACATCGCCCTGCGCTCCAACGCTGACGGCTCGGCCGTGCGCCTGAAAGACGTGGCCCGCATCGAGCTGGGTGCGCAGGCCTATGCCACGTCGGCACGGCTGAATGGCAAACCCTCGGTGGGTGTGGGCGTGCAGCTGTCACCCAGTGGCAACGCGCTGGCCACCGCCAAGGCGGTACGTGACCGCATGGCCGATTTGCAAGCCTATTTCCCCAAGGGCGTGAGTTGGACCATTCCCTACGACAGCTCGCGTTTCGTGAAAATTTCCATCTCCCAGGTGGCAGAAACCCTGGTCGAGGCGGTGGTGCTGGTGTTTCTGGTGATGTTCCTGTTTCTGCAAAACTGGCGCTACACCATCATCCCCACCATCGTGGTGCCGGTGGCGCTACTGGGCACCTTTGCCACGCTGCTGGCCCTGGGTATGTCCATCAACGTGCTTACCATGTTTGGCATGGTACTGGTGATCGGTATCGTGGTGGACGACGCCATCGTGGTGGTGGAGAACGTCGAGCGCATCATGAGCGAGGAAGGCCTGCCGCCGCTGCAGGCCACCCGCAAGGCCATGGGCCAGATCTCGGGCGCCATTGTGGGCGTGACCGTGGTACTGATTGCGGTGTTTGTGCCGCTGGCTTTCTTCAGCGGCTCGGTGGGCAATATCTACCGCCAGTTCTCGGCGGTGATGGTCAGCTCGATTGCCTTCTCGGCCTTCCTGGCGCTGTCGCTGACTCCTGCTTTGTGCGCCACCCTGCTCAAGCCTGTGGAGGCCGGCCATGCGCACGCCAAAATCGGCTTCTTTGGCTGGTTCAACCGCGGCTTTGCCAGTACGGCCAAGGGCTATGAAGGCTTTGTGGCCCGCCTGCTCAAAAAGGCCAGCCGCTACCTGGTGATCTACGCGGCCATCATCGGCGCGGTGGCCGTGGTTTACCTGCGGCTGCCCACATCCTTCCTGCCCGGCGAAGACCAGGGCAACATCGTCGTGAACGTTCAGTTGCCCCCCGGCGCCACGCGGGAGCGCACGCTGAATGTGATGCAGCAGGTGGAAGGCTATTTGCTCAAGCAATCCGAAGTCAAGAGCATGGTCAGCGTGCTGGGCTTCAGCTTCTCTGGCCAGGGGCAGAACGCTGCACTGGCTTTTGTGACGCTCAAGGACTGGTCCGAACGGCCAGGCGCCGAGCACTCGGCGCAGGCCGTGGCCGGGCGTGCCTTTGGCGCGCTCATGGGGATTCGCGATGCCTTCATTTTCCCGCTGGCACCACCGCCCATCCCCGAGCTGGGCAACGCCACCGGCTTCACCTTCCGCCTGCAGGACCGCGCAGGCAAGGGGCACGACGCCCTGGTGGCCGCGCGCAACCAGATGCTGGGCATGGCGTCCAAGAGCAAGCTGCTTACGCAGGTGCGCCCTGACGGCCTGGAAGATGCACCGCAGTTGCAGATCGACATTGACCGGGACAAGGCCAGCGCCCTGGGCGTGGGCTTTGATTCGATCAACAGCACCATCTCTACAGCGCTGGGATCGAGTTACATCAACGACTTTCCCAACCAGGGTCGCCTGCAGCGTGTGGTGGTGCAGGCCCAGGCAGAAGCCCGCATGCAGCCCGAAGACGTGTTGAGGCTCAACGCCACGAACAGCCAGGGCAAGGCGGTGCCTCTGTCGGCCTTTGCGTCCACGCGCTGGATCAAGGGGGCCATGCAAACCGTGCGCTACAACGGCTACCCGGCCATGCGCATTGGCGGCGCAGCCGCCGAGGGCTACAGCACCGGCGAGGCCATGGCCGAGATGGAGAAGCTGGCTGCCCAACTGCCCGAAGGCTTTGGCTTCGAGTGGACCGGCCAATCGCGCCAGGAAAAGCTGGCAGGCTCGCAGGCCATGGTGCTGTACGGCTTTGCCATTCTGGCCGTATTCCTGTGCCTGGCCGCGCTGTATGAAAGCTGGTCCATTCCGCTGGCGGTGATTCTGGTGGTGCCGCTGGGCGTGCTGGGTGTGGTGCTGGCCACACTCTTGCGCGGCTATGCCAACGATGTGTACTTCCAGGTGGGCCTGATCACGATCATCGGCCTGTCAGCCAAAAACGCGATTCTGATCATCGAGTTTGCCAAGGACCTGCAGGCCCAGGGCAAAAGCGCGGTCGAGGCGGCCCTGGCCGCTGCGCACCTGCGGTTTCGCCCCATCGTGATGACCTCCATGGCCTTCGTGCTGGGCGTGTTGCCGCTGGCCATTTCTAGCGGTGCAGGCTCGGCCAGCCAGCGGGCCATCGGCACTGGCGTGATGGGCGGCAGCCTGCTGGGCACC
>DAOQRI010000280.1:0-4503 GCA_035355475.1 Rhodoferax sp.
CATCCAGCGGGGCTTGAGCGCCGTCATTGGCCATGCCAAGGGCTGCCAGGGCTACAAGGTCAATCGGGGTCTAGAGAGCCCTGAGCGCTATATTCTGCAAGTGTTCTGGGACACTCTGGAAGACCACACCGTAGGTTTTCGACAGTCCGATGCGTTCACCCAATGGCGCGCCATCGTTGGACCATTTTTTGCCTCGCCTCCGGTGGTTGAGCACTTTGATCTCGTCACCAAATCGGCCTGACTGGGCTGCATACTTATTGCTGAAAGGGAACCCACCATGTCGTATGTCTTCGCCCCCCCTCCTCCCGTCAGCGTACCGGTGGTGGGAGTGTCCGATCGCTTTCCCGTGCACCGCATTTACTGCGTGGGTCGCAACTACGTGGACCATGCGCTGGAAATGGGCGGTACTGGCCGTGAGGCGCCCTTCTTCTTCATGAAACCAGCCGACGCGGTGCTGGTTGCCGAACCCGGCACAACCGCCACCATGCCCTACCCTACGCTGACGGGCAACCTGCACCATGAAATTGAACTGGTGGTGGCCATCGGTGCCGGCGGCTCTCACATCAAGGCAGCCGACGCTGCCAGCCACATCTTTGGCTATGCCGTCGGTCTGGACATGACCCGGCGCGACCTGCAAAACGACATGAAAAAGCAGGGTCGCCCCTGGAGCATTGGCAAAGGGTTTGACCACTCCGCACCCATTGGCGCCATCACCCCGGCCGCCCAGGTGCCGGAAATTGGCCAAGCAGCCATCCACCTGCAGGTCAACGGGCAGGACCGCCAGAGCAGCACCATTGCCAAGCTGATCTGGAATATTGCAGAAACTATTGAGCAACTCTCAGCCGCCTGGGCCTTGCAACCCGGTGACCTGATCTATACCGGCACCCCGGAAGGCGTTGCGGCGGTGGTACGCGGTGACACACTCACCGGATCGATTGACGGGTTGCAGGGCATTCAGGTTCGGATCGCATGAAACACCCGTCCAGCCATCCCACATCGGCATACATTGCCCGCACGGATGGAAGTTACACCTCGAGCGTGTTGACGCGCGGCCCGTGGCACCCGGATCACCAGCACGCCGGGCCACCGGTTGCACTGGTATGCCGCGCCTTTGAAGTCGCCGCGCATGAACACGGTTTGACCCATCTGGCCAGACTGACTGCCAATTTGCTACGCCCTGTGCCGATTTGCGACCTGGAAGTCCAAGTCAACACGGTCTATGTGGGCCGCAATGCCGGGCATTTCTCAGCACAGTTGCTGGCTGCTGGCAAAGAGGTGGGTGTTTTTACCGCCCTGGCCCAGCGCGAAAGTGAATTGGTCGTCCCCGAGGGCTTGCCAGGCCATCCGCTGCCCACCATTCCGAAATCGCCAGCGGATTCCACGCCGGCGTATTTTCCTTTTGCAGGGCGCCATGTGGGCTATTCCGACCTGGTCGAAACACGCGCGGCGCGCGGTCACATCTTCGACGGTCCCTGTGCTATCTGGTTCCGTTTGAACCACCCCTTGCTGGAAGGTGAGATTCCCAGCCCCTACCAACGTGTGGCGGTGGCGGCTGACTCGGGCAACGGCGTCAGTGCCATTCTGGACTACCAGCGCTACAGCTTCGTCAACTCCGACCTGACCATCAACCTGCTTCGCCGCCCGCAAGGCGAATGGATGTGTCTGGACGCGCGCACATGGCTGGGCTCCAACGGCTGTGGTCTTGCGGAATCTTCCCTGTACGACGAACATGGCCTCATAGGCCGTGCCACCCAGAGTCTGGCGGTACGCCAACTTCACCACGGATAACACCATGCTGCGCAGCCCCATCAAACACTGCAAACAATGCGGCACTAGCGTGGTCTACCGCCTGCCGGACGACGGCGACACCAAGGAACGCGCGGTGTGTACGGCCTGCGCCACAGTGCACTACGAGAACCCGCTCAACGTCGTGGGAACGGTCCCACATTGGGGCGACAAAGTGTTGTTGTGCAAACGCAATATAGAGCCGCGCTGGGGCAAATGGACCCTGCCTGCGGGCTTCATGGAGTTGGGAGAGACTACGGCCAACGGAGCAGCCCGCGAAACCGATGAAGAAGCTGGAGCCCAGTTTGAAATGCAGGATTTATTCAGCCTGCTCAATGTTCCCCGGGTCGGTCAGGTCCACCTGTTTTACCGCGCGCGCCTGCTAAGCGACCAGTTCAAACCAGGCACAGAAACCATTGAGGCCCGTCTGTTTGCCGAAGACGAAATTCCGTGGGGCGAAGTGGCCTTCCACACCGTACGCGAGACGCTCGTGCGCTATTTCGCTGATCACCGCGCAGGGCGATACGGTTTCCATGTCGTTGATATCCTCTAAGCTCGACTGCTGCAACGATGGCCGATGCCAAACCCAATAGTGAAAGTGTGCTGAGCGAAGCCGTGCTGGAACTGGTCCTGCACGTTCCGGACAGCTCGGAGACCACGCTCGCCCACCCGGCGCAGCGCGCCCACGCAATATCCCGCACTGCAGCGCGCAACGCCAGCCTGATTTCGGGCTCCCTCTCCTTACCGCCCGGCTTTCTGGGGTGGCTGACCGTTGTGCCCGAACTGATCGGCATCTGGAAATTGCAAGCGCAAATGGTGTCCGACATTGCCGCCGTGTACGGCAAGAAGAGGACCCTGGGACGCGAGCAGATGGTCTACTGCCTGTTCAAGCACGTGTCGGCCCAACTGTTCCGTGATGTTGTGGTGCGGGTCGGTGAGCGGGTTGTCATCCAGCAGACTTCACTGAAGTTTCTCCAAAATATGGCCAAGACAATTGGCGTGCAGGTCTCCAAAACCGTCATCAGCAAGGGCGCGTCCCGTTTTGTACCGCTGCTAGGAGCCGTGACGGTGGGTGCCTATGCCTACTTTGATACCTTGCAGGTGGCCAAAACCGCGGTGGATCTGTTCGAGCGTGACATCGTGATTGACGCGGACCCCAAAACTTCCAAGAGCCGCACAAGCTGAAACTGAATATTCTGAATGGCCAAACTCTTTTTCCGCTACTCGGCGATGAACGCCGGCAAGTCCACCGCCCTGCTGCAGATTGCCTACAACTACGAAGAGCAGGGCCAGCGCGTCCTACTCTTCACCGCAGCCATTGATGACCGCAGTGGCTCGGGCTGCATCGCCTCGCGCCTGGGCCTGCAACGCCAGGCCAGTGTGTTTGATGAATCAACTGATTTTCTGTCACAACTTTCTGCACAGCGTGACCTGGCGTGCGTGCTGATCGACGAATCGCAGTTCTTGTCCGCCGGGCAAGTGCGCCAACTGCACCGGTTGGCCAATGTGCACAACCTGCCGGTGATCTGCTTTGGCCTGCGCTCCGACTTCCAGGGCAAGGCCTTCCCAGGATCAGCAGAATTGCTGACCCTGGCCGAAGACATTGAAGAAATCAAGACCATTTGTGCCTGCGGACGCAAAGCGACCATGAACATCCGCATCGACGACAACGGCCAGCGCGTGCACGCGGGCGACCAAGTAGTGATTGGCGGCAACAACCGCTACCAGCAAGCCTGTGCCCGATGCTTTTACCAGGGCGAGGCCTGACGAAGGCCCAGCAGCTTAAGACAGGATGTCGCGGATCTGCTGCAAAGCGGCGGGGTCGTCCATCGTGGTGAGGTCACCCACATCACGGCCTTCGCACACGGCCTGAATGGCGCGGCGCAACAGCTTGCCGCTGCGGGTCTTGGGCAACACCGTCACAAAGCGCACGCGGGCTGGACGGCCCACCGCACCGATGGTGTTGTCCACCACTTTCATCACTTCGGCTTCCAGCTTGGCATGGGCAGCAGCATCCACCAGTCCACTGGCATCCTTCACCACGGCAAACGCCACGGCGACCTGGCCCTTGAGTGCATCGGCAATGCCCACCACGGCCACTTCGGAGATATTGGGGTGGCTGGAGATGCTTTCCTCAATTTCGCGGGTACCTAGGCGGTGGCCAGCCACATTGATCACGTCGTCGGTACGGCCCAGGATAAAGAAGTAGCCATCCTTGTCGCGCACACCCCAGTCAAAGGTGCTGTAGACCATTTTTCCGGGAATGCTCTGCCAATAGGTTTTGACAAACCGTGCGTCATCCTGCCAGATGGTCTGCATGCAACCGGGAGGCAACGGACCTTCGATGGCCACCACGCCTTTCTGATCGGCACCGGTGAGTTCCTCTCCAGAGTTTTCGTCCAGTAGCTTGACGTTGTAGCCGTACATGGCCACACCGGGGCTGCCAAAGCGGCTGAGCTTCTTCTCTACCCCGTTGGCAATGCCCAGGATCGGCCAGCCGGTTTCGGTCTGCCAGTAGTTGTCGATGATGGGTTTGTCCAGGCCTTCATTGATCCACTGCGCAGTCGGCTCGTCCAGCGGCTCGCCCGCCAAGAACAAGGCCCGCAGGCTGGAGAGGTCGTATTTGGAAAGCAGCGCCGGGTCTTGCTTTTTGAGCACGCGCACCGCCGTGGGGGCGCTGAACATGACGGTGACCTTGTATTTCTCCACCAGGCTCCA
>DAOQRI010000281.1:0-4495 GCA_035355475.1 Rhodoferax sp.
AGCTTTCGTATCATGCGCCAGGTGTTGGACCGATTGGAGGACAGCGCCACCGGACGTCTGTTGCCTGCAAGCTTTCACTGCGAAGTACCCGTTGACCGGCTTGACCAGGCACGCGCCACCGCAGCCATTCTGGGCGATGAAATCTACAAGCGCTTTCCTTGGGCACACTATGACTGTGGCGGCGCCAGCACCTTTGCGCTGCCCACCACCACCGACCCATTGCAGGCCTTGCTCAATCGCACTTGGTTGCCAACCCTAAGCGTCACCGGTGCGGAAGGGTTTCCGGAACTCAAGAACGCGGGCAATGTGCTGCGGCCCTACACCGCCTTCAAGCTCAGCCTGCGCCTGCCGCCCCTGGTTGAAGCTGCAACTGCGGTGCAGGAGCTCAAGACCCTGCTGGAAGACAACGCACCCTACCAGGCCCGCGTCACTTTCGACGGCCAGTCCAGTGCGACCGGCTGGAACGCCCCCAGCACCGCACCCTGGTTTGAGACGGCACTGAATGCCGCATCCCAAACCCACTTTGGAGCGCCCTGCGGCTATATCGGTCAGGGCGGGACCATACCGCTGATGAACATGTTGTCCAAAGGATTCCCGAAGGCGCAAATGATGGTGTGTGGCGTTTTGGGCCCCAAGAGCAATGCGCATGGTCCCAACGAATTTTTGCACATTGCCTATGCCAAGAAACTGACCGCTGCGGTTGCACAGGTCATATCGCAATTTCCCTGAGACGGGCCGCGATGGGTAGCAACGCATGACCGCTGAATCCACACTCTCCACCTTTGTCGCCGGCGATGGTGACAACATCATGATCCAGGATTGGCCACTGGAGCCCGGCGTGCCCCTGCGCGGTGTGGTTATCGTGGTGCATGGCTTGGGCGAGCATGCCGGGCGCTACGAGCATGTAGCGCGCCAGTTGAATGAATGGGGTTTTGCCGTGCGGGGTTACGACCAGTGTGGCCATGGCGAATCCGGTGGGCCACGTGGCGGCTTGCCTACCGATACCCGCCTGCTCGATGATCTGGCCGATATTGTGGACAGTACGCGCGCGCGCATGAGTAAGAAGACACCGCTGATTTTGCTGGGTCACAGCATGGGCGGGCTGGTGGTGGGTCGTTTTGTTTCGCAAGCCATCCGTCCGGTGGATGCGCTTATCATGTCCTCTCCCGCGCTGGACCCGGGTCTGAGTCGATTCCAGAAATTCCTGGTTCAGGTCCTGCCAAGAATTGCACCCGACCTGCGTGTGGGCAATGGTGTGAAACCGCAGTTCATTTCGCACGATCCGGCGGTGGTAGCGGCCTACCGGTCCGACCCATTGGTTCACGACCGCATTTCAGCACGACTGGCCCGCTTCATTGCGGAAGCAAGCGCGCAGACGGTGACCCTGGCGGCGCAATGGAAGGTGCCGACACTTCTCATGTATGCGGGATCAGATCACCTTCTCAATCCACAGGGAAGCCGCACATTCGCTGCGAATGCACCCAAAAAGCTTGTCACCGCAGTGTGCTTTGAAGATCTGTACCACGAGATATTCAATGAGACCGATGCCGCGCCGGTATTTGCGACGCTCAAGACCTGGCTGGATCAACGCACGTGATACCGGCGCCCAGTCATGGGTGCGTCACCGCTATTTGCGCTGGGGTGCTTGCTGTTCGCCGATGATCAGCCACCCCTTGGGCCCTCGTTGAAGCTGCAGCGTCTTGGTGCGTGCAACTTCCTTGTATTTGCCTGATGCGTAGTCTTGCAGAAATGAAACCCGCATTTGCTGCGCGTTGATGGGAGTCACCTGGATGTCCCGAATGTGAATGGAAATCTCGGATTGACCCGCCAGTTTGGCACGGCGTGCAGCCGCCCATTGGTTGTGACTTTGGCCCGTGGGGGCAAAGGCGGGGTCGTAATAACTGAGGTAGGTATCGGCATCACGATTGGCCCAAGCTTGCCGCCACTGCTCAAGCAGTGCGCGCGCCTCCTGCTCGGGCTTGGGCGCCCCTTGAATCACAGACTGCGCCACTGTTGTCGATACGGACGTCTGATCTGCAGCGGAAAGAGCGGGTTTGCTGTTGGTGCCAGTTGGCTGGGTGCTGAGGGGTGACGGTGCAGGTGCTTGCTGTTTTTGCATGGCCAGCCACATCAGGCCCGCACCAATGAACAGTGAAAACAGACTAACCACCACGAGCCGTCCCGTGCCGGGTTGCATGCCGGGGTTAACTTCTGCGGGGGGTGGCGCTCGTTTCTCTGCAGCAGGCGGTGGTCCACTTTCTCCTATCGTGGTTTGGAGCTGCTCGAGCCGCCTTTGGAGCCGTCGTTTCTCTTCACGCGGAGCAGGTGGGACTGTCGCGCCAGAGGTACCGAGGCCGTGGGTTCTCATGGCCTCCTCAATGCGGGTTTCGGTGCGTGGTTCTCTGGCTTCGGACATGAACAGATCCTAATGTCAATGCTAACCCGCCGCTGCGGTGCGCGGTCGGGTCGCGAGCCAGGCCAGAGCGGCTGCCGTGAGTGTGAGCGGAATCAGGGAACCCCAGTTCAGTACCGTCCAGCCCTGGGTGGAGACCAGCGCACCCGAAGCAAAGGATGTAAAGGCCATCACTGCAAATACGCAGAAATTGATGGCAGCCTGCGCGCGGTCTTTTTCCTCCGGTCGGTAGCCTCCCATCGCCAGTGTGGTGCTACCGGTGAACAGCAGGTTCCACCCGACGCCGAGTAAAAAAAGTGCAATGGCAAACCGGTGAAGTTCCACACCCGACAGTGCGATGGCAATGCAGGCCAGGTTCAGGACAACACCCACCGCCATGACCGGCAAGGTTCCGAATCGCTTGATCCAGCCGCCGGTAAAAAACCCTGGTGCAAACATGCCGATGACATGCCATTCCAGCACCAGCGCCGCATCATCAAAAGACAGTCCGCATTGCTGCATCGCCAGCGGTGTGGCCGCCATCAGCAGGTTCATGACACCGTAGCCTAGGGACGCACCGACGCAGGCAACCATGAAGACGGGCTGTCGCATGATCTCCGACAGCGATCGCCCGTTGGGCGCGCCGCTTTGGATAGCCGTGTGCGGTGGAAACCGAACAAAAGCCATGACGGCCATAGCCAACACGGCAACACCTGCCAGCACTACGTAGGCACCGGCAAAAGGGACCTCCAGCAGGGTGCGGCTGCGTGCCGCCAGATTGGGCCCGGCAATGGCACCCAGCAGCCCGCCTGCCAGAACCATGGAAACGGCCTTTTCACGCTGAGGTACAGGAACCAGTTCAGCCGCGGCGAAGCGGTACAGCTGCCCATTGGCGCTGTAGTAGCCTGCAACGACAGTGGCTGCCACGAGCAGCCAGAAATTTCTGTCCACGACGGCCCATGTTGCAACACAGGCGGACCCAAATGCGACGGCCAGACCGATTTGAAACGAGGTGCGCCGTCCAAACCGGGATTGCGTTCGCGCCACTAGGGGTGTGCTCAATGCGCCACCCACCACGTAGCCCATCACGGGCAGTGTCGCCATCCAGCCAAAGGGTGCCAGGCTCAGCCCCACCAGTCCATTGATGGCGATGAACGCCACATTGTTGGTGAGAAAGAGGCCCTGGCAGAGGGCCAGCAGCCAGAGGTTGCGGTTCAACTCAGGCTGCGGCTACCGCTTTGCGTGCTGCTGCCTTTTTGGCCGGTGCTTTCTTCGCCGCGGCTGGTGTTGCAGCGTCAGTCTTTGCAGGAGCCTTCACGGGGGCGGTTTTTGCAACGGCCGCCTTCTTGGCAGGTGTCTTGGGCGCTGCTTTCTTTGCTGCAGGCTTTGCCGCATCTTTTTCTGCTGGCGCCTTGGCGGCAGCACCGTCTTTCCAGGTGAGTCTGGCCTTCTTGGCCCGCACCACCACCTTGGCAATGTCCTCATCCGAGAACACACCGTTCACACCCGAGATGGCCGCCAGCTTCATACCGTGCTTGAGGCCCAGTTTGTAAATCTCTTTGACCTTCTCCCACTCGGTATCTCGACCGACCGTGAACACTTCAAAGCGTCCTTCCAGCGCCAGCACAATGGTTTCGGCCAGGCAGGCATAAATGACGTTGGGCGGCAGCGAAATGCTCTTCATGCCCTTGACCTTGGTTGGCAGGTCGATTTCACCGGACTCGATGACCAGCACATCGGGGCGCTTGGCCACGTCGGAAGCAGGCAGGTCCAGCGGTCGCGCCACGTCGGTGATCACGCAGCCGGGCTTGACCCGCATGATGTCGAGAATTTCCTTGCCCGCTCCGGACGTGGAGGTGACGATCATGTCCATGTCGGCCAACAACTCGTTGTAGTCGATGGTGGTAAACACCTTAGCGTCTGGCGTTTCCTTGAGGATGGAGGCCTTGAGCTCGTCGAGCTTGCTCAGGGTGCGCCCTGCCAGGTAAACCTCGTCAAAGGACATGGCCAGCAGGCGCGCGCTGACTGAGCCGATGGAGCCCGAGGCACCAATCACCATGGTCTTGGCGGCGACCTTTTTGTTGTGCTTGTTGATGTGCACCA
>DAOQRI010000282.1:0-4481 GCA_035355475.1 Rhodoferax sp.
GTTCAATGACGACCACGGTGGGCTTGTGTGTTTGCAGCAAGGCCGCCAGTCGCGATCGACCACCTGAGGTGGTATCTCCGCTGATGCTGGCGTTCACCACTTTGGCGCCTGGTTTTTCCTTGGTTAGGCGTTGTTCCATCAGCGCGACCCAGCCGGTGCCACGTTTGAGTCCATACTCGGCGCTTAAGGAATCTCCGACCACCAAAATGGTCGAATGGGGAGTTGGCGGTGATGCCGCCCATGCCGGGAAAGTCCCCGCAAGGCCTGTCAGAACACCAAGCGCGATACAGTGTCGTCGAATCAAAGAGAGCCCCATGAGTGAAGTAATTATTTCTGTTGAACACGTTTGCAAATCGGTCACCGATTCCACCGGCACGCTGGAGATTTTGCGCGATATCGATTTTGCGCTCAATGCACGCGAGACAGCTGCCATTGTCGGTGCCTCTGGCTCGGGCAAGAGCACGCTGCTGTCCATCATTGCAGGTCTGGATACCCCCACAACCGGTACGGTTCGCCTGGCGGGGGCAGATTTATTTGCCCTGAACGAAGATGACAGGGCGGGTTTGCGCTCCAGCAAGGTGGGGTTTGTGTTCCAGAGCTTCCAGTTGCTGGGTAATCTGACGGCCCTGGAAAACGTGATGCTGCCACTGGAACTGGCTGGGCGCAAGGATGCCCGCAAAGCCGCCACCGAGATGCTGGCCCGGGTTGGCCTGTCACAGAGGCTTGGTTCCTATCCCAAAGTGCTCAGTGGCGGCGAACAGCAGCGGGTGGCACTGGCGCGCGCATTTGTCGTGCACCCGGCTGTACTTCTGGCCGACGAGCCCACGGGCAGCCTGGACTTCGCGACCGGTGAAACCATCATGGAATTGATGTTTGACCTGAACCGCGAGCAGGGCACCACGTTGGTGCTGGTCACCCATGACCGTGGTATTGCCGCCCGTTGCGACCGGCGCATCACCATCGAAGCTGGCAGATTAGTCTAGGAGCCGGGACGGCAGGGCGTTCTGCGCAGGTAAAGGTGGAGCCCGCGCAGCGGGCGGGGAACACGGAGCAGAACGCTCTGCCGTCCCGGCTCCTTGCCACGATAATCGCAACATGTCTTCACCCAAAGTTCTTTTCGGCTTCCATGCCCTGGGCGTGCGTCTCAAGACGGCTCCCCAATCCATCATTGAAATCTATTTTGAGCCCACCCGGCGCGATGCCAGGATGCGCCAGTTTCTGGACCGCGCGAATGAGGCGGGAGTCAAGCTGGTTGAGTCGGACGGTGCTCGCTTGTCCAAAATGTGCGGTGGCCATGGCCACCAGGGCGTTGCGGCGCGGGTGCAGGCGATCGCACAGGTGCATTCGCTTGACGAATTGCTGGAAAACCTGGAGGCCGCCAATGCCGACTTGCCTGTTGAGCAACGCAACCACCCATTGATTCTGGTGCTCGACGGGGTGACCGACCCCCATAACCTGGGCGCCTGCCTGCGCGTGGCCGATGGTGCGGGAGCCCATGCGGTGATTGCGCCCAAAGACCATGCGGCCGGCATCAATGCCACGGTCGCCAAGGTGGCCAGCGGCGCGGCGGAAACCGTGCCGTATTTCATGGTCACCAATTTGGCGCGCACGCTCAATGAACTCAAAGAGCGCAGCATCTGGATCATCGGCACCAGCGACGCCGCCCCGGCAACCCTGTACCAGACCGACCTCAAAGGACCCGTGGCTCTGGTGCTTGGAGCGGAAGGCACAGGCATGCGCCAACTGACGGCCAAGACCTGCGATGCGCTGGTGAGCATTCCGATGCGCGGGGCGGTCGAGAGTCTGAACGTGTCCGTGGCCAGCGGCGTGTGCCTGTATGAAGCCTTGCGGCAACGGTCGGTCTAGACAACAGGAATATTTACTATGAAAACGATAGCTGCTTACGCAATATTGACGGGGGCTACAGCCCTATTTCTTGCCGGATGTACACAGGAACAGCAAAACAAGATCAGCCGCGACATCCAGAACTGGACCGGTACCAATGGGGTCCTGGAAATTTATGCGGGTGACAAACTGGTGCGCCGCTTCATCAAAGTGGACAAACTCAGCACGGCCATGGGCACGGATGACAACAAGCCGCGTCCCTATCGCTATGGCTATGGCGTGCTGGACGAGAATTTCAATTTTGTGGCTGACCCCGGCGAGAAGAAGGTGTATTTCGAGATCAGCGACTACGCCTCCAACTACCTGTTTTTCGAGAGCCCTCGCTGACACAACAGGCTGGTGTTGAACACGGAAAACTACAAAACACCCAGAGCGCCCAGAACGGCGCCCGTACCCAGCAGCCACAGCATGTGAACCTTGGTGCGCCACACCACGACTGTTGTCACGGCTGTCAGCAGCCAGGGGCGCCAATGCTCCAGCGGGTTGCCCGCACTGGACGCCAGAATCCACCCGGTGGCGACCAGCAAGGCGATGACAATGGGCGCCATGCCCTGCTTAAAGGCCCGCACAGCACGCATCTCCCGGTTGCGGTGGCCCCAGCGGGCGGCAGCAAAGGTCAGCGTCGTGCTGGGCAGCAGAATGCCTACCATGGCAATACCGACACCCGCCAACGCCATCCACCAGGCCTGCGGACCCGCTTGGATGCCGCCGCCAGCGTTCATTCCTACATTCCATCCCAGTAGCGCAATGAACAATACATTGGGGCCGGGGGCCGCCTGAGCGAGGGCGATGGAGGACGTGAACTGGCTGTCGGTTAACCAGGCTTTTTCATCCACCAGATAGCCGTGCATGGCCGGTGCCGTGGTGATCGCACCGCCAATGGCCAGTAGCGACAGCGATAAAAAGTGCGCCAGTAGAGCCAGCCAATCTGCACCGGTAAATGCCATGTTCATGCGGCATCTCCGGATTCCCGGTCCAGCCCCAATTGCCGGTAGGCCCAAGCGCAGGCCAGGCTTCCCATACCAAACAACACTGCCACGAGTGGCCAACGCAAGAAGGCAATGGCGATAAAACTCAGCACCGCCAGAGTCCAGCACACGGGCACGCCCAATGGGTTGCCCCTCAGGGCACCGATGAGCTTGATGCCGGTGGCGGCAATGAGCCCGGCGGCCACCGCGCCCATTCCACGCAAGGCGCCTTGCACCAAGGCAGAATCCGAAACGCCGCCCATGAGCGCCGCCAGAACCAGCACAATCACCAGTGGAAACGCCAGCATGCCCGCCAGGGCCGCCAGTGCGCCCGCAAAGCCAAAGTACCGGTCTCCAATCATCAGTGACAGGTTGACCACATTGGGCCCCGGCAATATCTGCGCAACCGCCCAGTCTTCCAGAAACTCATCACGGGTCAACCATCGCTTTTTTTCAACCAGCTCTCGCTGCACTACAGCCAGCACACCACCAAAGCCTTGCAAGGCCAAGATAGAAAATGAAATGAAGAGATCCGTTTTCGAAGTGGGGAGATGGCCCGTACTGGCGGTGTCGAAGAGTGGGTTTGCGGTTTCTTGGGACATGGCCAGACTTTATCGGAAACGCGCATCGCGTCACGCAGATTGGTTACAGTCGCGGATTGCCAAAAAAGCCTTGTAGGTTTACAGGAGTTGTCTATGCACAAAGGATTGTTGAAAGCCCCCGCTCTGGTCAGGACGGCGGTTGCGGGCTGTATCGCCCTGTTGCTGAGCAGTACAGGCCACGGCGCCGAGGTACGACTGCGCATCCTGGAGACGACCGACGTGCACATGAACCTGCTGAGCTACGACTATTACCAGGACAAAGCCACCGACCAGTACGGGCTGTCTCGGGCGGTCTCCCTGATCAAGGCGGCGCGTGCCGAGGCTCCCAACAGTCTGCTGTTTGACAACGGTGACTTGCTGCAGGGCAACCCCATGGGTGATTACGTTGCCAAGGTCAAGCCCCTGAAAGACGGAGAAACCCATCCAGCCTACCGGGTGATGAACCAAATGGGTTACGACGCAGCCAACATCGGTAACCATGAATTCAACTACGGCCTGGATTTTTTGCGCCGTTCGCTCAAAGGGGCGAATTTCCCTTATGTCAATGCCAATGTCTATGTGGATGACAAGGACGCCCATACCGACCAAGCCAAGCATGCATTCACGCCCTACGTCATCCTGGACCGTCAATTGGTCGACGCGCAGGGAAAGTCGCACGCCATCAAAGTGGGTGTGATCGGCTTCGCCCCACCGCAAATCATGCAGTGGGACAAGGGAAACCTCGAAGGCAAGGTGATTGCCCGTGATGTACTGGAGACGGCCAGGAAATATGTACCACTGATGCGAGCAAAAGGTGCGCAACTGGTGATCGCCATTCCGCATGCTGGCTTCGAGAGGGGCTCCGTTGCTGCATTTTCAGAGAACGCCGTGGGTCCGTTGACCGAGATCGCCGGGGTGGATGCGGTTTTGTTCGGACATTCGCACGCCGAATTTCCCAGCAAGGCCTTTGCTTCGCACCCCAAGGTGAATCTGGAGCGCGGCACCATCAACGGTGTGCCAGCGGTCA
>DAOQRI010000283.1:0-4480 GCA_035355475.1 Rhodoferax sp.
CTGGACGATTTGCTGGACCGTGAGGCCGGGCTGCTGTCGCACGGCCAGAAGCGCCAGCTTGAAATTGCCATGTGTCTGGCCACCCAACCGCAGGTGCTGCTGCTCGACGAGCCGCTGGCCGGCATGGGTGCCGAGGAAACCGAGCGCATGCTGACGCTGCTGGCCGAACTGAAATCCAGCCACGCCATCCTGCTGGTGGAGCACGACATGGACGCCGTGTTCCGCATTGCCGACTGCATCACCGTGATGGTTAACGGTGCTGTCATCGCCAGTGGCACGCCCGACTATGTGCGCAACAGCCCCGAAGTGCGCATCGCCTACCTGGGGGAACATTGACGTGAACACTGAGTTGATTGTCGATGCACGTGGCATCCATGCCTGGTATGGCTCCAGCCACGTGCTGCACGGTGCGGCGATGCAGATTGCCCGTGGCCAGACCGTGGGCCTGCTGGGGCGCAACGGCATGGGCAAGAGCACACTGATCCGCACCCTGCTGGGCCATGTGGCGCAGCGCGACGGCCACATCACGCTGTTTGGCAAGGACGCCTCGCGCTTCAAGCCGCACGAGGTCGCCCGCCTGGGCGTGGCCTATGTGCCCGAAGGGCGTGGCGTGTTCCCGAATCTGACTGTGCGCGAGAACCTGGTGATGGCGGCACGCCGTGGCGTCGACGGCCGCAACGAGTGGTCTTTCGAGCGCGTCATGGAGACCTTTCCGCGCCTGAAAGAACGCCTGACAAATCTGGGCTCACAGCTCTCCGGTGGCGAACAGCAGATGCTGTCCATCGGCCGCGCGCTGATGACCCACCCCGAGCTGATCGTGCTGGACGAGGCCACCGAAGGCCTGGCGCCGCTGATCGTGGCGGACATCTGGCGTGTGATTGGCGAGATCCGCAAGAGCGGCATCGCCACCCTGATCGTGGACCGCGACTACCGCCGCGTGTTGGCCCATGCCGACCAGGCCCTGGTGCTGCAAAAAGGGCAGGTGGTGCTACAGGGCACGGCGGATGATGTGGCGGGCAGTGCGGCGCTGTCTAACTACCTCGGTGTTTGATAGTAAAAAATGCCTATATCCCTTGTGGAATATACACGAGTAGCTATCAGAGTTGTAGCAATCGGAAGTTCCCGGTATCCTCTTCGCTAGTGGCCTGCGCGTTGTAGCGCGAGCCCACCACCGTGTTCTGGTTGATCAGCGCATCCAGTTTGGCCATGGTGGCGGCGTCCAGCACCACGTGAGCCGCCTCACATCACCCCGACCCACTCCCCCGCTATGCGTCCGACCTCCGCCAGTACGGCTTGGTCCTGGTCGCGCATTTTCCCGCCATGGGATTTGGGAGTTTCGTAAAACGCGGTCACGATCAACGGCGCGCGACCCGGCGGCCAGGCAATGGCAATGTCGTTGTACTTGTCCATCATCCCCGGAGCCATGCCGGTGCCTGTTTTGTCTCCGGCACGCCACTGCGCGGGAAAGCCGGCACGCAGTCGTTTGGTACCGGTCTCGGTGGCCACCATCCATTGAATCAGCAAGGCGCGCGAGTTGGGAGTCAGCCAGTCGCTGGTGAGCAGGCGCACCAGCGTGGCTGCCATGGCTCCCGGTGTGGTGGTGTCGCGCGGGTCCCGGCGTGCCACGGCATTCATGTGGGGCTCCATGCGGTCCAGGCGGGTCACAGAGTCGCCAGCTTCGCGCAGCATGGCGGTAAAACCTGCGGGTCCGCCGACGAGTCCCAATAGCAAATTGGCAGCCGGGTTGTCGCTGGTAGTCTGCGCTGCCTCGGCCAAGGCACCCACACTCATGCCGCTCTTGGCCAAATTCGCTTGAGTCACGGGAGCATGGGCCACCATGTCGGACGCCGAATAGGCCACCCATTGGTCCAGGCTTAAATCGCCCTGATCGACCTTGCGCAGGATGGTGGCAGCCAGCGGCAGCTTGAAGGTGGAGCACATCCCGAATCGCTCCTCCAGCCGGTGGCCCACCACGGCGCCATTGGAGGTATTGAGGAATGCAACCCCCAAACGGCCGCCGACCTTCTTCTCGAGGGCAGCCAAAGCCGGATGAGAAGCAGCCACGATGCCAGACGGACCCTTGGCACTCACAGCCCCCACACTGGCATGGAGCAGGCCGACCGCGAGCACACCCACCGCGTGGCGTCGATTAACAAGGAATGAAGTCTTGTTCATAGTTTTATTGATGATGAATGAAAGGGGATTGAATTTTCTTCAATGAAAGCGGGGTGACAATGTATGGTTTTTGAGAATAGTCCATACATTTTCTAATGATCTAAATGCCGCTCACTTCCATTTCCCTGAACACTTTGCGTGCATTTGATGCGTCTGCGCGGCATCTCAACTTCACCCGCGCGGCTGATGAGCTGTGCGTTACCCAGGCAGCAGTCAGTCACCAGGTGAAGGCATTGGAGGACTATGTGGGCAAAGCCCTGTTCCGCCGCACTGCGCGTGGCCTGGTGCTGACGGACGAGGGCAGCTTGCTGGCACCCACGGTGGACGACGCATTTCAGCGTATCGAGCGTGTGCTGCAGAGCTTTCGCCAGGGCCGGCCACAGGAAGTCTTGACCGTGGGCGTGGTTGGCACCTTTGCAGTCGGGTTTTTGATGCCCCGTCTGGCGGACTTTCGCGCCCGGTTTCCCCACATTGAATTGCGCCTGCTGACCAATAACAACAAAGTGGATTTGGCGGCAGAGAGTTTGGACTTTGCGATTCGTTTTGGAGATGGTGCATGGCGCAGTGTGCAAGCCGACCTATTGATGCGGGCCCCCTTGTCGCCCCTGTGCGCACTTGCAGATGCTGCCAAACTGCACCGCCCGGAGGACTTGAGCAAATTGAGCCTCTTGCGCTCTTACCGCGCCCAGGATTGGCACCGTTGGCTGCAGGCCGCAGGCGCCAGCGGCATCACGCCGCATGGCCCCTTGTTCGATTCGTCAAGCTTGATGGTGCACGCCGCGCAATTGGGTGAAGGGGTCGCGCTTGCGCCACCCAGCATGTTTGTGCGTGAGTTGCTGCAGGGCCGCTTGGTGCAGCCCTTCGCGCTGGAGGTGGATGTCGGGGGCTACTGGCTGACACGCCTTATATCCAAAGAGCCAACACCTGCCATGCAAGCGTTCAGCCACTGGCTGTTGGCACAAATGGGTGCGTCACCCAAATAGGGCAGGTGGTGTTGCAGGCCGCGGCCGATGCAGTGGCGGGCAGTGCGGTGCTGTCAAACTACCTCGGAATTTGATAGTAAAAAGTTCCTCTAGCCCTCATGGAATATACACGAGCAGCTATCAGAGTTATAGCAATCAGAAGTTCTCGGTATCCACTTCGCTGGTGGCCTGCGCGTTATAGCGAGAGCCCACCACGGTGTTCTGGTTGATCAGCGTATCCAGTTTGGACATGGTCGCAGCGTCCAGCTTCACATGGGCCGCTTCCAGGTCTTCGGCCAGGTGCGACAGGCTGGTTGTGCCGGGGATGGGAATGATGTGCTCACCCCGGTGCAGCAGCCAGGCAATGGCCAGCTGAGCCAATGTGCAGCCCGCTTCCTTGGCAGCCTGTTTGACGCCGGTGAGCAAGCGCAGATTGGCAGCATAGTGGTCAGTCGCAAAGCGCGGCATGCTGCGGCGGATATCGGTAGCGTGCAGGTTGGGCAGGTCCAGCAACGGGTCGCACAGGAGTCCACGGCCCACCGGGCTGAACGCCACAAAGGCAATGCCCAATTCCTTGCAGGCATCCAGCACCGCAATTTCGGGGTTGCGCGTGGCAAGCGAATATTCGGTCTGCAGGGCGGCAATCGGGTGTTCGGCATGGGCGCGGCGCAGGGTGGCGGCCGACACTTCTGAGAGGCCAATGCTGCGAATGTGTCCCTTGCGCACCAGTTCGCCCAAGGCGCCCACGCTCTCTTCAATCGGCACGGATTTGTCCCAGCGGTGCAAGTAATACAGGTCAATCACATCGGTCTGCAATCGGCGCAGACTGTCTTCACAGGTCTGGCGCAGCGTAGCGGGTCGGCCATCAATGACACGCACCAGTTTGCCATCGCCATGGATGTCCACACCCTGCATGCCGCACTTGCTGGCCAAGGTGATTTTTTGCCGGTGCGGCTTCATGACCTTACCCACCAGCGTCTCGTTGGCGCCAAAGCCGTAGAGTGTGGCCGTGTCGAACAGCGTGACACCCGCATCCAGCGCTGACAGCAGCACCCGCTCGCCATGCTCGGCCGATACCGGCGGACCGTAGGCGTGGCTGAGGTTCATGCAGCCCAAACCAATGGAGGAAACCAGGAAGGGGCCGAGGGTGCGGTGGTGCATGGTGAGACATTGGGGTTGGGATAAAAGTTGAGTTTAGAGGATTGGTCTGAAAAGTGGCGCTCCAAGGCATGCGCGAAGGAAGCTTGGATGTCAGTTCTAGACGCAAAGCGGGTCTTCAGAGTTCCGAATTGCCTGCTCTTAAGCAGTCATAGCCTAAGCAAGACGAACACCGGCTTTGCTGC
>DAOQRI010000284.1:0-4419 GCA_035355475.1 Rhodoferax sp.
TACAACACTAACAACGAGACAAAGTTTTATGATCAAAAAATCTTCATTACGCTTGGCACCATCCTGCTGGTGCTGATCCTGGCGGTTGGCATCAACACGGCACGAAAGGGCTCGCGCCAGATGCAGGTGCAACCATTGGCACCGGTCGCGGTCGACGAAAAGGCGGTCTCCTCACGCCTGGCCGAAGCGGTTCGCCTCAAGACCATTTCGTCTCGTGACGACGCCAGCCTCAGCGTCGACCAGTTCAAGGCTTTCCACGCCCTGCTGCAAACCCAGTTTCCCAAGACCCATGCCGCACTCAAGCGCGAGGTGGTCGGCGACTTGAGCCTGCTCTACACCTGGGAAGGCGTCAACCCCAAGGCCAAGCCCATCATGCTGCTGGCGCATCAGGACGTGGTGCCGATTGCGCCCGGAACCGAGGGCGATTGGCAAATTGCACCGTTTTCCGGTGAAGTCAAAGATGGCTTTGTCTGGGGCCGTGGATCGTGGGACGACAAGGGCAACCTGCTGTCGCAACTGGAAGCGGTGGAATTGCTGGTGGCCAGTGGCTACAAGCCACCCCGCACCATCTACCTGGCCTTCGGCGCAGACGAGGAAGTCGGTGGCATGCGTGGCGCCGCCAAGGTATCCGCCCTGCTCAAGAGCCGTGGCGTGCAACTGGACTTTGTTATCGACGAAGGCCTACTCGTGCTCGAAGGTGTGATGCCCGGTATTGCGAAACCCACGGCGCTGATTGGCGTGGCCGAAAAGGGATATATGTCGGTGGTGCTCAAGATGTCGGCTACACCCGGCCACTCGTCCATGCCACCCAAGAAGGGTACCAGCGCCATTGCGATGATGAGTGCGGCGCTCAACCGACTGGAAGACGAACAACTGCCTGCAGGCATTCGCGGCGTGGCGGGTGAAATGTTTGACACACTGGCCCCCGAGATGGGCGGTTTTTCACGCGTCGCATTGTCCAACCTGTGGCTGTTTGGCCCCTTGGTGCAAAAGCAGCTCGAAGGTGCAAGCAGCACCAACGCCATGCTGCGCACCACCACGGCGTTAACCATCGTGAATGCGGGCAATAAAGAGAACGTGCTGCCTGGTCGTGCCGAGGCGACGGTGAACTTCCGAATCCTGCCCGGTGACACGAAGGAAGGTGTACTGGAGCACATGCGCTCCAAGGTGGTCACTGCGGCACCTGCTGACAAGTTCGAGCTTTTCGCGCTACCCGGAGCAGTGGATGCCTCCAAGGTGGCGCCCACCGATTCGGCACAGTACAGGACTCTGAATAAGACCATCCGCGAAGTATTCCCCGACGCGCTGGTGGCTCCAGGCCTGATGGTGGCCGGCACCGACTCCATCCACTACGGCCCTATCAGTGACCATATCTTCAAGTTCTCACCGATTCGCGCCAACAACGAAGACCTGAAACGCTTCCACGGCACCAATGAGCGCCTGAGCGTGAAGAACTACCTGGACGCCATCCGCTTCTACCACCGCCTGATTACCGAAATGGCAAAAGAAGCGCCCTGACCAGAGCGCAAGGTCTGGCTGCCGGTGACGCATATGGATATACCGATTTCGATAGAAGACTTGCTTCAGAATGCACGGACCATTACTTAAAGGGAGCCGTCCATGAAAGCTGAAAACATTCTCCAAACGATTGGCAACACGCCGCATGTGCGCATCAACCGCCTGTTTGGGAATACGCACAAGGTCTGGATCAAATCCGAGCGCAGCAACCCCGGTGGCTCGATCAAGGACCGCATTGCGCTGGCCATGGTGGAAGACGCCGAAAAAAGTGGTGCGCTCCAACCCGGCGCCACCATCATCGAACCCACCTCGGGCAACACGGGCGTGGGCTTGGCCATGGTGGCTGCGGTCAAGGGCTACAAACTGATTCTGGTTATGCCCGACAGCATGTCGATAGAACGCCGCCGCCTCATGCTGGCCTATGGGGCCGCATTCGATCTGACACCCCGTGAAAAAGGCATGAAAGGCGCTATCGCCCGCGCACAGGAATTGGCCACTGCGACACCGGGCGCCTGGATACCCCAGCAGTTTGAAAACCCCGCCAATATCGACATACATGTGCGCACCACCGCGCAGGAAATTCTGGCGGACTTCCCCGGTGGCATCGACGCCCTGATCACCGGCGTAGGCACCGGCGGACACCTCAGCGGTGTAGCGTCCGTGCTGAAAGCGAAGTTCCCGCAACTCAAGGTCTACGCCGTGGAGCCCACGGCCTCACCCGTGATCAGCGGCGGTGCGCCATCGCCCCACCCTATCCAGGGCATTGGCGCGGGCTTTATCCCCGCGAACCTGAAAACGGAATTGCTCGACGGAGTGATCCAGGTAGAAGCCGAGCCAGCCCGGGAATACGCCCGCCGCTGCGCGGCAGAAGAAGGAATCTTGGTGGGCATTTCCAGCGGCGCCACGCTGGCCGCTATCGCCCAGAAACTGCCCGACCTGCCGACGGGCTCCACGGTACTGGGCTTCAACTACGACACGGGTGAACGTTACCTGTCCATAGAAGGTTTCCTGCCGGCTTGAGGCCAGGCCCACGGCGTGTGTCTGCGCGCCGTATCATTGGCGCCTTGCTTGATAACCACGAGCCGAATTGCCATGATCCGCATCACTGAACTCAAACTTCCGCTCTCCGCTGTTCCCGTAGAGGCGCGCCGCGCCGCTGACGCGCCGACCGAGACCGACGCCGACCGCGCCCCGGCCCCACACCCGATTGACGCGTTGAAGCTGCTGGCCGCCAAGGCACTGGGCATCACCCCTGCGGACATCGCCAGCTTGCAGGTTTTCAAACGCAGTTTCGATGCCCGCAAGGCCGAACTGCTGGTGGTCTACATCGTGGACCTGGCACTGACCGACGCGAGCCGCGAAGCCGCACTACTGCAGGCGTTTGACGCGCATCCGCATATAGCCCAATCCCCAGACATGGCCTACCACCCCGTGGGCCTTGCACCAGCCGGTTTGACGGATCGCCCGGTCGTGGTGGGCTTTGGTCCCTGCGGCATGTTTGCCGCCCTGGTGCTGGCGCAAATGGGTTTTCGCCCCATCGTGCTGGAGCGGGGCACCACCGTGCGCCAGCGCACCAAGGACACCTGGGGGCTGTGGCGCAAGAACACCCTCAATCCCGAAAGCAATGTGCAGTTTGGCGAAGGCGGTGCTGGCACGTTCTCGGACGGCAAGCTGTACAGCCAGATCAAGGACCCCCGCTTCCTGGGTCGCAAGGTGATGGCCGAGTTTGTCAAAGCGGGCGCACCAAGCGAAATCCTCTACGAAGCCCACCCGCACATTGGCACCTTCAAACTGGTCAAGGTGGTGGAAAGCATCCGGGAGCAAATTATTGCCCTGGGTGGTGAAGTCCGGTTTGGGCACCGCGTTGTCAATTTGCTATTCAAACAGGAGCTGAGTACGCAGCATCTACGAGGGCTGGAGGTTCAAAACACTATTAACAACAGCACCAGCGAGTTGCTCGCCAGCCATGTGGTGATTGCGCTGGGGCACAGTGCCCGCGACACCTTTGCCATGCTGCACCAGCGTGGCGTGGCGATGCAGGCCAAGGCATTCTCGGTGGGCTTTCGCATTGAGCACCCGCAAAGCGTGATAGACAAGGCCCGCTGGGGCCGACACGCCGGCCACCCCATGCTGGGCGCAGCCGACTACAAGCTGGTGCACCACGCAGAGCACGGCGCAGGCAAAGGTCGGTCTGTCTACAGCTTTTGCATGTGCCCGGGCGGCACGGTGGTGGCGGCCACATCAGAACCTGGGCGGGTGGTAACCAATGGCATGAGCCAGTATTCGCGCAACGAACGCAACGCCAACGCCGGCATTGTGGTGGGCATAGATCCGCAAGACTTTCCGCGCGACGCAGCCAGCTTTGTGCAGGCCTTTGGCCCGGAGGATGGAGCACGCTATGCGCAGGAAGCTGCCGCGCTGGCTGCTGCACATCCGACTGGCAGCGCAGCTGCCACGCACCCGTTGGCCGGCATAGCGCTGCAGCGTGCGCTGGAATCGAACGCGTACACCCTGGGTGGCAGCAGCTACGAAGCACCGGGGCAACTGGTGGGTGATTTCATTGAAGCGCGACCATCCACTGCTTTTGGCAGCGTGCAACCGTCTTACAAGCCAGGCGTCAGGCTCGGCGACCTGGCTCCCAGCTTGCCAGACTACGCCATAGCCGCCATCCGCGAAGCCCTGCCGGTCTTCGGCAAGAAGATAAAGGGTTTTGACATGGCGGACGCCGTACTCACCGGGGTGGAGACCCGTACTTCGTCACCGCTCAAGATTCCGCGCGGTGACAACCTGCAAAGCACCAACGTAACCGGGCTCTACCCCGCAGGCGAAGGCGCCAGCTACGCAGGTGGCATCTTGTCCGCCGCTGTGGATGGCATCAAAGTGGCCGAAGCCGTGGCCAAG
>DAOQRI010000285.1:0-4418 GCA_035355475.1 Rhodoferax sp.
TGCCGCGGTCCAGCTTCATTTGTGTAGTGTAGTAAATGCCCCCAAGGGCCAAGCCTATGACGCCCAGCGAAAACACACCCACAATCGCATGAACCGCACCGGTGGGCTGTGTGGCTTGGCCTGAAAGGAAGCCGAACTGGCTGAGCGTCCAGCCCATGCCAAATACGACAACCGATCGCGTCAGCTTGCCGGCAAAGGTCATGGCGCCGGCATAAATGCCTTCGCGGCGCCTTCCGGTCAGGACCTCATCGACATCCGCCAAAAAGGTATAGACGGTCCAGGGAATGTAGTAAACGCCCCCGGTACTGAGTCCAAACACCACGGTGATGGCGAACAGGGCGATGACCGTGACCTGTTGTGACCAACCCAGAAAGTACAGCGCTGCGTAGGCCATCACACTGACGCAGACCACGGTAAGCGCGATGCGGTAGGGACGCGCAAAGCCCATCTTGATGCAGATGCCGATGAATGCCAGCGTGGAGATCAGCTGCATCACCGAGCTGAAGCTGTTCAGATAGGCCACGATGTGCTTGTCCTGCCCCAAGGCAAAAATAATGAAATAGGTAAACGCAGCGGTAAACAGCCATTCAGCACCAAACCCCAGCAGGTACATGCCCAGGTGCTTGCGGAAAATCTTCAGGTGAAAAGTGGACGCCATATCCACACACAATTTCTTGAGCGACTCCCATAGGCTGTTGGTTCGCTCCTGCACGACTTCATGCACCGGGCGCTCCCAGGACGTGAGGTACAGAGCCAGCATGGCCGCGCACATGATGGCCGCGTAAATGATGCCCGTCAGCAGAAACGGGGTTGGTGAGTCCTTGCTGTAAATCAGAAACAACTGCCCTGGAATAAACGCCGCCAGAAAGTTAGCGGCTTTTCCAAACAAAGCCTTGGAGCCCGTCAACCGCGAACGCACGGCAAAGTCGGTGGTCATCTCGGTTGCCAGGGTCTCATAGGGAACCATGATGGAGGTATAGACCAGTTCAAACAGCGCATAGGTGATCAGGTAGTACTAGAACCCAAAGCCCTGCACCCACATCAAGGGATACAGAAGCACCAGCGGTATGCCCATCAGGATGAAAAAACGCCGACGACCAAATCGCCGCCCTATCCGGGTGTTGTAGAAGTTGTCACTGATGTAACCCATCACCGGGTTGCTGATGGCGTCCAGGATGCTGGCAACCGAAAAGATGAGGGAAGCCTCAACCACCGACAGATTGCAGAACGTCGTGTAAAAGTAGATCAACCAGGCGCCACTGATGGCCAAGGCGCCACTGCCCAAGAGATTGGCGCTGCCGTAACACACCGTGTGTGTCATCGTGATCGGTCGGGTCATAGGTGCATACTTTGTAATTAATGAAAAGCTGTTCCATGTTTAATGGAGTGGCGTTTCAATGGAATACTGCCAAGTATCGCACCGCCGGCGCACAAGCCAACCGGGTAAGAACCCTCGATTGCCCCAGGTCTTCGTCAGGGCATCAATAGTGCGGCGGCAATTCTTCGCTGGCGCGGCTGAAAGTCTGGCCTGCGCCCTCGGGCACCTGCTGTCGCAGACGTCGCACCTCGCGCATCAGCAGGTCAATCTCCTGCTGCTGGCGCACAACTACTTGGTTCAGTTGGTCGAGCAGGTCTTCCTGGTAGCTGGATTTGATTTCCAGATCGGTCAGGCGCTGGTCCGTGGTGTCATGTGAGTCCATGGCGCTATTGTCCGTCTGACAGTGCGATACTGCCTGCCCTCTGAAAATCGTTTATGAAACCTGCCATTAGAAATGCTGTCTCTGCCCTGCTGATGCTGGCCTGCACGCTGGCGTGGGGCCAACCCCTGCCCCTGTCGCTCACGGCCATGCCTAAGGATGCCCCCACCCTGCGCATCGATGGCCTGCTGGATGACGCCGCCTGGCTGGATGCCAAGCCATTTTCCCAATTCCGCCGGTTTCGTCCCGACACCCAGCTGGATGTCGGGCCGTACCGCACCGAGGTGAAGGTGCTGATGGAGCCGGGTGCGCTGGTGTTCGGTATTCGCACCTGGGATCCATCACCCCAGGACATTCGGGCGCCGCTCGCACGACGCGACCAGATCTTTCCGGACCAGGATGCGGTAACCGTGTGGATCGATCCCAACGGGCGCTCGGAAATTGCCCAATTTGTGCGGGTCAACGCGGCGGGGTCGATCAGCGACGGCATTTACCGCGCCATAGACGGAGACGAAGACGCTACCCCAGACTACTTCGATGTCGAGGTGGCAGCACACCGCCTGCGCGATGGTTACAGCGTTGAAATTCGTTGGCCCCTGTCCGTGCTGCGCTACCCGCTGGACGGAAAATTGCCCTGGGGCCTGATGGTGACCCGAAGGGTGCCGCGCGACATCAGCATGGCCTTTGCCAGCGCCCCGGTGGAGCGCACGCACCCCCACCTGCTGACACAACTGCAACGATTTGACCTTGACGCCGCACTGCGCGAACAGCTGAACGGTACACAACACATCAGCCTGCGCGCAGAAGGCACCGCACGCGTGCTGGACGACGGCGTGGGCACGCGCGAAAGCACGGCCAATCTGGGACTGGAACTGCAGTGGCGACCGCGAGCCGACTGGGTGGTGGATGCGGTGGTTAGGCCCGACTTCTCGCAGGTGGAACTGGATGCACCCCAGTTGGCGGGCAACACCCGATTTGCACTGTTTCAGACAGAGAAACGCAACTTCTTCCTGGAAAGCAGCGATGTTGTCGGCCAGGTGCAACCCGACATGTGGGGCGTCTCACGCGGCCTGCTGGCTTTCTACAGCCGCGCCGTAACCGACCCGCGCTGGGGCCTGCGCGCCACCTTTCGTGGCAATGACTCGGAAGGCACCGCCCTGGCGCTGCGCGATGCCGGTGGCGGCATGGTCCTGCGACCCAACGCGTTCAGCACCGCATCGTTTGACGTGGACCAACCATCCAATGTGCTGTTTGCCCGGCACCGTAGCCAGATGGGAGAGAAGGCGTCTTTGGCCGGCATTCTGAGCGTGCGCGAATGGGGTCCGGGCATCGCTACCCAAGTGGCAGGCATGGATGGCCAGGTGACACTCGACAGCGTCAACCAAGTACGCGGGCATGTGCTGCTCAGCAGCGACTCCACCGCACTGCCCGCCAGTGGCAGCCTGTTGGGCCAGCCCATTGCGCGAGGCACCAGCCAGGGTGGGCAAGCTGCCTGGCTGAACTGGCGCCACCGTGCCGAAGACTGGCAGTGGAGCGCACATCTGGAGCATATCAGCCCGCGCTTTGTCAACGACAACGGCTTTGTGCCGCAATCGGGCATCCAGCGCAGCACGCTGGATATCACTCGCGTTCTGCAGCCCGAGAACAAGGAAATCGCGGCCTGGGAGTTGCTGCTGCGCGGCACGCACACACGCGCCATCACGGATACACAGACTGGCGTCTTGCGGCCCCAAATGGCCAGCGAACTGCTGCAGCCAGGCATGTGGATTTTGAGTGCTGCGGGCACCGAGGGTTGGGCCTATCTCAACCTGGACCAGACGCGCACGCGGTTCGACGGAGTCGTGCACCAACCGCGCAGTGTTTTGCTAGGCGCGAGTGCCCACCCGGGCCCGAGGCTGACCTTTGTGAATCTGGAGGTGACGTTGGGTGAGCGTGTCGACGTCGAAGCCGACCGTGTGGGCCGCGGCTTCAAGGCCAACACGCAAGTCACCTGGCGCGACACGCTGGGGCCTTACGGCCTGGAGCTGGAGCAGCGTGCCAGCATTGGCACCATCAACAACCTGACAGGATCCACAGCGCTGGAAGAAAGCAGTGCGCAAACCAAGTTTGTGCTGCACCTGGACGCATCGCAGGCCGTGCGCGTGGTCTACCAGAAGCAGAACTTTGCCCGCACGGGCGAGCCGGGCCTGCCCACCAGCACCAGCAACTCACAGATCGCCACGCTGGCCTGGCTGGCGCGTTCAGGCAATCTGCGCAGCTGGAGCATGGGTGCCTCGTGGGCCCAACAAGATGGCCAGCCAGCGAAGAGGGAAATTTTTGTCAAATACCAGCCGGGTTGGGCCTGGCACTGACAGAGGCGACTACTCACCCACCCTGGCGGCGCTGTTCGCGCAGCATGAAGAGGTAGAGCCCCTCCACCTTCTCGCGCGCCCACGGCGTCTTGCGCAGAAACTTCAGACTGGAATTTACGCTGGGGTCATGCGTGAAGCAGCGCACCGGGATTCGCTGTCCGAGATCCGTCCAACCGTAGTGCGCAGCCAACTCGGTGACGATGGCCTCCAGCGTCTTGCCATGCAGGGGGTTGCGTGCCTGGGTATTCAATGCAGTACAAAAACCGGTAACTTGCTCTTGGCGATGATTTTTTTGGTGTGCGAGCCAAATACAAACTCGCCAATCGGGCTGCGTCCGTGGGTGACCATCACGATCATGTCGCAACCCATT
>DAOQRI010000286.1:0-4415 GCA_035355475.1 Rhodoferax sp.
GGGTCAGTCGGCCCCTGCCCTCTTCCACCCGGCGCTTGAAGGCGAACTCGTCGGTTGGCAACGGATCGAGCAGAAAGGCACGCTCCAGCGCCACGGAGATGATCTGCTCGCGAAGTTCTTCGAGCGTGCCGCCACCGGCGCCATTTTCTGCCTTGCCCACCTGCATATAGGCCACTGCCATCTTCTGCAGGTCGGGAATGTTCTTCTCCAGGTACTTCAGTGCGTCCTTGATTTGCAGCGCAAACAGGCGGCGCAAGCCGGCACGGTGCTTGGCGGCAGAAACCTCGGGTTCGTCAAACACTTCGATGGTGACTGCATCACCCTGGTCGATCAGCGCCGGAAAACCGATCAGCGTCTGCCCGCCCTTGCGGATTTCCAACAGCTCGGGCAGCTCGCCAAAGGTCCAGGCGGTGTGGCGCTGCTCGGTGGCGGCAGCCGCAGGGACCTTGCCGGACGCAGCGCCCCCCTGGTTTACTCCTACTCTGATAGCATCTTGTGTAGGTTTCACGAGGGCTGGAGTCTCATTTTGCTTAATATTTTGGGGTGCATCGGCATGCGCGCGGCCACCCAAAGAATGCGGTGGAGCCGACGCTGTCGCAGCCCCCACTTGCGCCAGCTTGAGCCCGGCCAGCGCCTGGAACGCACCACGCGCCTGCGCACCCAGCTCGGCTTTGAGTGCGCCCAGATTGCGCCCATGGCCCAGCTGGCGACCGTGCTCGTCCACGACGCGAAAATTCATGAAGAAATGCGGCGTCAACATATCAGGCTTGATATCGGCCCGGGCCACATCCACCGACGTGGCCTCGCGCACCAACTTGAGCAGAGCATCGATCAGTGCGCCACTGCCAAAGCGCTCAGGCGCATTCAGTACGTCGGCGAATTTGCTCGCGGTATCAGGCAGCGGCACCAAGCGCGAGCGGGGGCGCTGGTGCAAGGTCTTCAGCAGCGCCTGCACCTTGTCCTTAAGCATGCCGGGCACCAGCCACTCGCAGCGCTCATCGTTCACTTGGTTCAGTACGAACAACGGAACGGTCACCGTCAGGCCGTCACGCGCATCGCCGGGTTCGTGCAAATAAGTGGCAGCGCAGTCGACGCCGCCCAGCCGGATGGTCTTGGGGAACGACGCGGTGGTAATACCAGCGGCCTCGTGGCGCATCAGCTCTTCGCGGGTCAGTTTGAGCAGATGGGGCTGTTTCTTGCTTTCGTCGCGGTACCAACGCTCAAAGCTGTAGCCGCTGCACACGTCAGCAGGTAGCTGTTGGTCGTAATAGGCGTAGATCAGCTCGTCATCGACCAGCACGTCCTGCCGACGCGCCTTGTGCTCCAGTTCCTCCACCTGGCGCACCATCTTCTGGTTCGCGGCCAGGAACGGAAGGGTTGTCTCCCACTGGCCGTCCACCAGGGCCTGGCGGATGAAGATCTCTCGCGCGCCAGCCATGTCCACACGGCTGTAGTTGGTGCGCCGGCCGTTGTAGATGACGATGCCATACAGCGTGGCCCGCTCCAGCGCTACCACCTCGGCTGCCTTCTTTTCCCAATGTGGGTCCAGCAACTGCTTTTTCAGCAGATGGCCGCCAACCTGCTCCAGCCACTGCGGTTCGATGTTCGCAATCCCTCGGCCAAACAGTCGCGTGGTTTCCACCAGCTCGGATGCCACGATCCAGCGACCCGGCTTCTTGGACAGGTGCGCCCCGGGATGGGCAAAGAACTTGATGCCACGCGCCCCCAGGTACTCGCCGTTCGGTCCCTCGGTCTCCACCTTGCAGCCGATATTGCCCAGCAGTCCGGCCAGCATGGACAGGTGCAATTGCTCGTAGCTGGCGGGCTGCGTGTTCAGATGCCACTTGTGCTCAGCCACCACGGTATGAAGCTGGCTGTAGATGTCCTTCCACTCGCGCACCCGGCGAATGTTGACAAAGTTCTGGCGCAGCAGCTGTTCGTATTGGCGGTTGGATAGCTTGTGCGAACCCTCCCCACCGCGTGCGTCGTGGATCCACTTCCATAACTTGAGGTAACCGACGAACTCACTCTTTTCGTCATCAAATTTCTTGTGCGCGGTATCGGCCTGTTGTTGCGCCTCCATCGGTCGGTCGCGAACATCCTGCACGCTCAAGGCAGATGCAATGATCAACACCTCATCCAGTGCCAGGCGTGTACGCGCCTCCAGAATCATGCGTCCCACCCGCGGATCGAGCGGCAGTTTGGCCAGTTCCTGTCCAGTCGGTGTTAGCTCATTCGCATCATCCACCGCACCCAATTCGTTCAGCAACTGGTAACCATCGGCAATGGCCCGGCCGGATGGTCGCTCCAAGAACGGAAAGTCTTCGACGATACCCAGGTGCAGCGACTTCATGCGCAGAATGACGCCTGCCAAGGAGGACCGCAATATTTCAGGATCGGTAAACCGCTCGCGCCCGGCGAAATCCTTCTCTTCGTACAACCGAATGCAAATGCCGTTGGCCACGCGCCCACAACGCCCCGACCGTTGGTTGGCGGCAGCCTGGCTGATGGGCTCCACCAGTAACTGCTCCACCTTGCTCCTGAAACTGTAGCGCTTTACGCGCGCCGTACCTGCATCAATAACGTATCGGATTCCCGGAACGGTGAGTGAGGTCTCAGCCACATTGGTAGCCAGCACCACCCGCCGTCCGGTATGCCCGTCAAAGATGCGGTCTTGTTCAGCCGGACTTAAGCGGGCAAACAGCGGCAGCACTTCGGCGCTGCGCATGACCGGTTGGTGGCTAAGGTGCTTGCGCAAATGGTCTGCTGCCTCGCGGATCTCGCGCTCACCGGGCAAGAAGACCAGAATATCGCCCTGGTTGTGCGGGTCACGCCAGAGTTCGTCCACACCATCGGCGATTGCCGAGTTCAAATCGTATTCACGCGACTCTTCAAACGGCCGGTAACGCTGCTCCACTGGAAACATGCGGCCCGACACCATGATGACTGGCGCGGGACCTTTGCTGGACTTGAAGTGATCGGCGAAGCGCTGGGCATCAATCGTGGCGGAGGTCACCACAATCTTTAGGTCCGGCCTGCGCGGCAGGATTTGGCGCAGGTAACCCAGCAGAAAGTCGATGTTTAGACTGCGTTCGTGCGCCTCGTCAATGATGATGGTGTCGTAGGCGTTGAGCAGTGGGTCGGTTTGCGTTTCGGCCAGCAGGATACCGTCGGTCATCAGCTTGACCGATGCATCGCGGCTCAAGCGATCCTGAAAGCGCACTTTGAAACCCACCACCTCGCCCAGCGGTGTCTTCAGCTCCTCGGCAATGCGCTTGGCGACACTGCTGGCCGCAATACGGCGTGGCTGCGTATGTCCTATCAGCTTGCCGCGCGGCGCGGGGCGGCCATTGGCCAGTGTTTTGGGGTAGTTGCACAAACCACGCCCCATCGCCAGGGCGATCTTGGGCAATTGGGTAGTCTTGCCCGAGCCCGTCTCGCCGCAAACGATGATGACCTGGTGCGCCGCCAGGGCTGCCATGATCTCTTCGCGCTTGCCGGATATTGGGAGCGATTCTGGGAATTCGATTTGCAGGGAGCAGGAGGTCAAGGTACAAACTTCGTAGAGAATTGGGGATTATCCCAGCCCTGCCACCCATCGCTCCTAACCTGTGCACCCATGACAACTGTCTTCAATTTCACCTTTGTGCCCTGGTTTCGCTCGGTTGCACCTTACATCCACAAGTTCCGCAATCAGACGTTTGTCGTTGGTATCGCGGGCGAGGCCATTGCCGCTGGCAAGTTGCAGCATCTTGCGCAAGACCTGGCCATGATCCAGAGCATGGGCGTCAAGATCGTGCTGGTGCACGGCTTCAGGCCCCAAGTTAACGAGCAGCTCAAGGCCAAAGGCCACGCCGCACGGTACTCGCACGGCATGCGAATCACGGACGAAGTGGCTTTGGACTGCGCGCAGGAAGCCGCTGGCCAGTTGCGGTATGAAATTGAAGCCGCTTTCAGCCAGGGATTGCCCAACACGCCCATGGCGGACTCCACCGTGCGGGTCATTTCTGGCAACTTCATCACGGCACGGCCAGTGGGCATTGTGGATGGCGTGGATTTTCAGCACTCGGGTCTCGTGCGCAAGGTTGACATCGCAGCCATTACGCAGGTGTTGAACATGGGCGCCTTGTTACTGGTTTCGCCCTTTGGCTTTTCTCCGACGGGTGAAGCTTTCAATCTGACCATGGAAGAAGTCGCCACATCGGTGGCTACCGAATTGCAGGCCGACAAACTGATTTTTGTGACCGAAGTTCCCGGCATTCGCATGCGCCCGTTTGAGGAGGCGTCCGAGGACAATCCGATTGACACCGAACTGCCGTTGGACGTGGCCGAGAAATTGTTGGCCCAGTTGCCCGCGGCCAACCAGCCTACCGATACAGCCTTCTACCTGCAGCACTGCGTCAAGGCCTGCAAGA
>DAOQRI010000287.1:0-943 GCA_035355475.1 Rhodoferax sp.
TAATGGACTATGTCGCCTCCCGTCGACGCGCGCTGCTTACACCGCCCAAACTGACTCGCAAACATGTCACCCAAGGGTTGCAAGAGGCATTTCAAACGGCGCGTCAATTGGGGAACCCTGTTGGCATGCAGGCTGCAGCGCGGGAAATTGCCCAAATTAACGGGTTTGATCAACCGGATTCAAGGCAAATCGGTGACTCGCTGAAAGACACCCCGGTACACAAGTTGAAATATCTTACGGATGCGGAGCTGCTTGAGATAATCGGAGGTGCAGGCACCGGTGACCAAGATACTCAATAGTGCGCCGTAATTCAGTCAAATTATGTGGGTTCGTCCTGCTGCGGGTCAATGTAAATGAGTGTTTTATCATGGCGCCGCGTTTGCACAACCTGCAGCATGGTCAGGGCGCGGTAGTACTGGCCTTCAAGCTGGGCTTGGTAGCGCATAAACCGAAGGCTGTCCGCCGGCATGGCGTTGGCCGCCAGTGCATGACTCAACCCAGGTTTGCCAAATTCAGGTCCGGCTTCGGTGTATCTCGCACTGATGTCCATTTGCACCTGCTTGACGATGGCGGATTCGGCCGCGTTCAGTCGTTTCATTTTCCACAAGGCCGTAGCAATTTTTTCAACCAGCAGTAGTTCATTCGCCCCTTGGGGCTGCAGGTCCTTCACCAGTTCTTGCAGCAATAGTTCATATTCGGCGGGGTCTTCACTGCCGACCGCCAGATCGCGGCTCAAAATGCCATGAATGCGCGAGTTTTTGCTGGAGGCGAGTTTGCCCTGGGCGGTGCGTGGCCCGGTGCTCTTTTTGGCATTGGCCTGGTTGGCTGCAATTTGCTTGCTGGAGGTGGCCATGTGTTGTAACCTCTGCTAGTTGGGGTATGCCGGTAGAGGGCATCATCGCAGAAAACACATTAATTACGAAACGAACCCATTTTGCAGACC
>DAOQRI010000287.1:953-4395 GCA_035355475.1 Rhodoferax sp.
GGCCTGGTTGGCTGCAATCTGCTTGCTGGAGGTGGCCATGTGTTGTAACCTCTAACGGTCAAAGTACTACTCTGGTGTAGGGCATCATCGCAGAAAACACATAAATTACGAAACGAACCCATTTTGCAGACCCCGGCCTTGGCGACCAGTGCGCAGGGTGGGGCTATGTCAGTGGCTTGATGCCGCTAGCCACTGCAGAGTAGCCTCTGCTGCTTGGCCACGTGCGGTTGCGTTTGAAAATGTGTGATCCACATCCGCAATGGTGTTGCAGGTGAGTTTGGGGTGGCTCTGGTAGCCCTTCCAGGCAACATCGGTTTGGGCGTGCTCGACAAATTCTTTGGCGGTGTAATCTTCCCCACTAAGCACCAGCAAAATGTGCCCGCTAAAGCCCTGCCAGGCCTTGGCCATGCGCTGCTGAAAGGTGCCCACTGAGTTCTGCTGCGCGCGTGCGCCGCCGGAAGATTGGCGCAACTTCGCCGCAAAGCCGCTCAGTGCACTCAGTGCCACTTTGCCACTGAGCAACTTGACCCAGAATTCTTTTTGACGCAGGCGCTGGGTGTAGTAGTGCTTGACCTGGGTCTTGGCCAGACTGGCCTCGGAGCGCACCCAGGGATTGAGCAGGCACAAGCCCGTTACCCGCGGGTCATGCGTCTCGTGGCAATAGAGCAGCGCCGCAGATGCCCCGTCGCACAGCCCCCATAAGACCACGCGTTGCACAGCGGGCACGCTTTGTTGCAGTTGGTCGATGGCGGTGCCAACGTCTGCGCTGACCGACTCAAAGTCGCGCTGTGGCCCACTGCCGTCTCCCATGCCCCGGTAATCAAAACGCAACACGGCATAACCCGCGGCAGCCAGTGCGCGCGACAACAGCACAAACTGGCGGTGACTCCCCACTCGGTATTGCGGCCCGCCCACAATAACCACCACGCCTGTATCGGACGGAGTGTCTGGTTTGGCCAGAATGCCAACCAACGATTCACCTTCGCAACGGAAAAGAGTCGTTTCTTCGGAGTATTTCACAGCGGTTACGCAACGGCCTCGATGGCCACTGCGATCAGTAGGGGTGCATAGGGAAACGCCACCGTGGGTCGGCAGGCGCTAATTGCGTAACTGGCAATCAAACTGAAGGCACCGGGTCGGCTGGCCATCCACTCGGAGTGCAACTGCATGGCCGCAAGCGGGGGCGCAACCGGGGCAAGCAGCATGGCCTCGACCTTTAACAGCCGGTCGGACAATCGGCTTTGGTAGGTTTTGATAATGCCTTCCTGCAGCCAAAGCAATGCCACAACCAAAGCCAGCCACCCCGCAGATACATGCGTCGCGAACCCCGCTAAGCAAAGAGCCAAACTAACCAGCTTGATCAGTAGCGCGTTTCTTTCATGCTGCTCGTGGTTGGCTTGCAGGGTTTGCCACTCCTGGCTAAGGTGTGAGAGAGTCATGGTGTAACCCTGCCCAGCGCCGCCGTGGTGGCATCAATCAGCAGTGGTGCGTCTTCAATTTCAGTGGTCTGCCAGAAGGCAGGTCCGGCGACCAGTTGGCTGTTGACGCGACAGCCGGCTTGCTCCCAGGCTTGCACCGTCTTGGCAGAGATGGGGCTCAGGCTGGCATCCTCCCGGGTGGAGAGTTCGAACCATTCCACGCGGGCCGAATGGTCGGTAAGGGCTGGCGGGATAAGCACGGCCTGCTCAAGCCCGTGAGCCAGACCGGGCGCCAGCATGTAGCCGGCGATTTCCACCGGCGAGCCACCAGCCAGTTGCTGACGCATGCCTTCCATCACACCCTTGGACTGCCCGGTGAGCATGTCACCCGCTACCTTGAGACGCAAAAACTGTTGTAGCAGGGGCTTGCCTGAGGCGGGCGCTTGCCAGAAGAGAAAGTTGCACGGCTCGTCCATCTGTTTGGCCGCATCGACTGCCAATAGGCAACCCACTCGCAGCCCCCACAGCCAGACAGGCACCCTGCCCTTGCTCGCATCAGCAGCGTATTTGGCGCGCATCCATTGGTGGGCAATTACGACGTCGTTGACCCAGTGCTCCCAAGTGGCATCACCAAAGTCACCTGAACTGTCACCGCAACCCAACAGGTCCATTTGCAAGACCGCGAAACCAGCGTGTGACAGCGCACGTGATTGCAGTGCCGCCATGCGACGGGACTTGTTCATCTCTTCGGCAAAGGGATGGATGTAAAGAACCAAACCCAACGGGGCAAGCGCTACCCCGTCGCGCTGGACTGGATAGTGAATACACAGTCGTTGACCGGCGTCTGTGCTCTGAGTTTCGGCAACCGGCAGAAAGAAGACTTCAGGTTGCATGGCGTGTTCGCCAATCAGGCGTCAAGCTTGCTTGAGACAAAATCTGCGAGTGAACCCACAGTCGCAAAAGTGGAGCCATCGATGTCGTCGTCGTCCACAGTCAGCCCAAACTGCTCTTCTATGGATGTGATGAGCGTGACAACGGCCATGGAGTCCAACTCGGGAATGGCGCCCAGCAGCGGGGTATCACGGGTGAAACTGGCGGAGCGACCGCCCAGACTCAAGACTTCGTCCAGAACGCGCAGCACTTCTTTTGTGGTATCCAATTCAATCTCCCTGATGGCGGCATTTGCCTTAAGTGGCGCATTTTAGGGGCCATACGAGGGCGTTGCCTGTGCGATACTTTTAGTTGACGAACATTTTGCCGGGTTGCTGACAGATTGCGACATATGACTGAATCCACACTTCTGCACGAGTTGACTTTGCTGTCCGCCAGGCGCAACCCACAGGCTCGCGCGCTGACTTATGGCTCTAGCCATTTGACCTATGCAGAGTTGGGTACACAGGTTCAGCAGTTTGCCGCAGGTTTGGCAGACTTGGGTTTGGCCCGTGGCGAGCGGGTTGCGATCTATTTGGAAAAACGCTTTGAGACCGTGATTGCCAGTTTTGGCGCGCCGGCGGCAGGTGGCGTGTTTGTACCGATTAACCCACTACTCAAACCCGAGCAAGTGGCTTTTATTTTGCAGGATTGCAATGTGCGGGTGCTGGTGACATCACCCGAACGACTGGCTCTGCTGAATGAACAGTTGCCGCATTGCCATGACTTGCGCCACGTGGTGCTGACAGACGCCACGCCCGGCGCCGCTGCCCCGCCGAACGTTGCGCCGTTGAGCGTGATGGCATGGCGGGATTTCTTGAGCAGCAATATACGGGCGGGGCACCGCGTGATTGACACCGACATGGTGGCCATTTTGTACACATCAGGAAGCACGGGGCGGCCCAAGGGTGTGGTGCTGTCGCACCGCAATATGGTGGCCGGAGCCAAGAGCGTTGCCTCGTATCTGGAGAACTGCTCTGCCGACACGCTGCTGGCCGCTCTGCCACTGTCGTTTGACGCGGGGTTCAGCCAGCTGACAACAGCATTTCATGTCGGCGCCAGGGTGGTTTTGCTGAACTATTTGATGCCACGTG
>DAOQRI010000288.1:0-4366 GCA_035355475.1 Rhodoferax sp.
CAGGTCCGACGAGAAGTCGGTCAGGCGCCGAAAGTCCTCCTGCAGGCGGTCCAGCATGCGGTTCAGCTCTTGCGCCAGGTCCGCCATTTCCACCGGCACGGCCTCAACTAGCATACGCTCGGACAACTTCTGACCCGTGACCACAGCTGCGCGTGACTTCATTTCACGCAAAGGCGCCAGTCCTTGGCGCGCCACGAACCACGACAGCAGACCGCACACGATGATGGCCGCGAGCAGATAGAACGCCAGACTGCTGCGCAGCCCGTCCAGGAATTGAGTGTGGTGTTTGGTATCCGCAGCGATCAACACCTGTAACGCTGATGTGGAGTAAGCCGGGGTAGTTCCAAAGCTCAATGTGTGGAACTCGGTATCGTGGTGACGCAAAACCCCGAAAGTCCCCTTCTCGTCGGTGCTGAGGGCATCGCCGCTTTGCGCATTGAGGTTGGATGCTGAAGATTGAAAAATGATCTCTCCATGGGTGTTCTGCACCAGGACATGGAGATCAGGGTGATAGTTCAAAGCTTCGCTCAGGCGCCAGCGTGCGTCGTCCACTGAGTTTGCATTGCTAAGAATTTCCTCGATCAAATGCCGCTTGTCCTGCAGAGCCATCCGGTCCAGCTCGACGAAATGTCGCTCAGTCTCCACTAGGAACAGACCTCCTAACCCAAGCACCACGGCGGCTGCCACCACGGTGAAGAAAAGGGTCAGGCGGCGGGTCAGCGAAAGCTTGCCAAAACGCAGTTGCGGCTGCACTTATTCCTCCTCCGGCACGTCCAGCACATAACCCATGCCGCGCACGGTCTGGATGAGCTTGACCGGATGGCCTTCATCAATCTTCACGCGCAGGCGGCGCATCGCCACTTCGATGACATTGGTGTCGCTGTCAAAATTCATGTCCCACACCTGCGATGCGATCAGGGAGCGAGGCAACACTTCACCGTGGCGACGCATCAGCAGCTCCAGAAGGCCGAATTCCTTGGCCGTCAGATCGACACGCCTGCCGTTTCGGGATACCCGGCGGCGCAGCAAATCCAATTCCAGATCAGCCACGCGCAGCACGGTGCTCTCGTTGCCTGCGTGGCCGCGCCGCAGGATGATCCGCACCCTCGCCAGCAATTCGGCAAACGAAAATGGTTTGACAAGGTAATCGTCGGCTCCGAGTTCCAGACCTTTGACACGATCTTCCACTTGATCGCGTGCGGTCAGGAACAGCACTGGCATTTGCAGGCCGCGCTCGCGCAGGGATTGCAGAACTTGCCAACCATTCAGGCCCGGCAGCATGACATCCAGGATCACCAAGTCATATTCGCCCTGCAGGGCCAAATGCAGGCCATCCGCGCCGTTGGGCACGAGGTCGGAAGCGTATCCCGCTTCGGTCAACCCCTGACGCAGGTACTCACCCGTCTTGGGCTCGTCTTCGACGATCAATATTTTCACGTGTGCGCTCCGTTCAATGTGTTGGCGAGAGTTTGCCGAATTTGAGGCGTTCTGACATGAAGTTAACAACAATGTAATCTTCCGAACATCTGAATGACAGCGTCGCCTCTCCAGAATCTCCTCATCATGAGATCAAAGATTCTTTAAGAGGAGACCATGCTCATTTCCAATTACCTGCCGCACTTCAGGGCTCTGTTGCCTTCGACACTCGTGTTGTTTGTGGGGGCGGCTTTCGCACAAGCTCCAGCAGATACCGAGGCACCCAAGCCAGCGCCGCTGACGACGCTGCAGTATTCGTCCCCTATCGGGGCTTACCAAGCCTATGCGGATCAACCGGTGCAGTCTTGGCGTGAAGCCAATGATCGCGTGGGCCAGATTGGCGGCTGGCGCACATATGCCAAGGAAATCAAGACGGGTGATCCCGCGTCAGACAAGGGCGCTCCCGCCAGCGATCCGCATTCTGACCATCATGGGGGAGACAAGCCATGATGGGTTTGCGTGTTACTCATGCTAAATGGGCTTTGTCTGCACTCGGACTGGCAGTGCTGACCGGGTGTGCCAGTGTCAGCCTGGATCAGAACATCCATCGCGTCAACGACGAGGCTGGCAGCTTTACCGGAGGCAAGCTCGCGTTGGCTCGTACCCAGGATGAGCGCGACCAGCGTGCGCAGGCCGCTCAAGCCTTGCTGGTGCAGCCTTTGGAACAGAAAGATGCTGTCCAGTTGGCCTTGGTGAACAGCCCATCCCTGCAGACCCTTCTGGCGCAGGGTTGGGCAGAGTCGGCGGATGCCGCGCAGGTCGGGCGAATTGCCAACCCCATTTTCAGTTTTGAGCGCATGGTCGCAGGCGATGAGCTGGAGTTGGGGCGCGCTTTGTCCTTCGGCTTGCTGGATCTTTTGACGCTTCCAGCGCGGCACGGCGTAGCTACCCGGCGCATTGAGCAAGCGCAACTGCGCCTGACCAGTGATGTGGTGGACCAGATCACCCGTGTGCGTCAGGGATGGGTGCGGGCCGTGGCCGCGCAGCAAACGCTCAAATATGCCAAGCAGGTCTATGAAAGCGCGGAAGCAGGAGCGGAACTGGCCAAGCGCATGCAGGCGGCGGGCAACTTCAACCGGATTACACGTGCTCGCGAGCAAGCCTTCTACGCCGATGCCGCCACCCGGCTGAGCGCCGCGCAGCACCAGGCTACGGCCAGCCGCGAAGAATTGGTGCGACTGCTGGGACTGGATGAGGCGCAGGAACAAGCGCTTAAGCTGCCGGAGCGATTGCCGGAGCTGCCAAAACAGCCACTGGAGCCGCAGACGGTCGCCTCGCAAGCAACCCAGGCGCGTCTGGACATCCGTCTGGCGAAATCCGCGTTGGATGGTGCAGCCAAGGCCCAGGGTCTGAACATGGTGACCAGTTTCACCGACATCGAACTACAGGGGCGCCGCAACACCAGCTTTGATCGCGCCGAAGGCACACGTTCGACCGCACGCGGTTGGGAAATCGCAGTACGTCTACCCATTTTCGACTGGGGCGGGATGCAGCGAGACGCAATGAATGCCCAAACCCTGGCGGCGGCCAACCAGCTCGAAGCCACGGTGCGCTCTGCCGGCTCCAACCTGCGCGAAAGTTACTCAGCGTATCGCACGGCCTATGACGTGGCGCGTCACCACCGCGATGAAGTCGTGCCGCTGCGCAAGGTGATCTCGGAGGAAAACCAGCTTCGCTACAACGGCATGCTGATCAGCGTCTTTGAGCTATTGGCCGACGCGCGCGATCAGGTCAGCGCCGTCACGTCCGCCATCGATGCGCAACAGCAGTTCTGGCTGGCCGATGCCGCCATACAGGCATCCGTAATTGGACGCCCCACCAACACCAGCCTATCCGTCACATCCAGCGCGCCCAGCGGCGGCGATGCCGGCCATTGATGCAGAGACGATTGCTATGACATCCAGAAGAGATTTTTTCAAGTTTGCCGGTATTGCCGGCGGCGCGGTGGCAGCCAGTGCAGTCAGCCGTGTAGCCATGGCGGCCTTGCCCGAGCCCGTCAGCCAGACAAGTCCAAACACCATGGCTCCGCTGGTACCAAACACCGGACGTCCCTACAACCCGGTGGTCACGCTCAACGGTTGGACGCTGCCCTGGCGGATGAACCAGGGCGTCAAGGAGTTTCACCTAGTGGCCGAACCGGTGACGCGCGAGATGGCGCCAGGTATGAAGGCCCACCTGTGGGGCTACAACGGTCAGAGCCCCGGCCCCACGATCGAAGTGGTGGAAGGCGACCGAGTGCGCATCTTCGTCACCAATAAGTTGCCCGAGCACACCAGTATCCACTGGCACGGTCAGCGCTTGCCCAACGGCATGGATGGCGTGACCGGTCTGACGCAGCCGGCGATTCCGTCCGGAAAGACCTTTGTCTACGAGTTCGTCGCGCGCCGGCCCGGCACCTTCATGTACCACCCGCATGCGGACGAGATGGTGCAGATGGCCATGGGCATGATGGGCTTCTGGGTCACGCACCCGAAGGCCAAGCACCCCCTGATCGACGAAGTGCAGCGGGATTTCTGCTTCCTGCTCAGTGCGTATGACATTGAACCAGGGGCCGCAACACCCAAGGTCGCGGAAATGACGGACTTCAACCTGTGGACATGGAACAGCCGTGTCTTTCCTGGTATCGATTCTTTGAATGTCCGCCTCAATGACAAGGTTCGCATTCGCATCGGCAATCTCACCATGACCAATCACCCGATGCACTTGCATGGTCACGAGTTTGTGGTCACCGGCACCGACGGTGGCCCCACGCCCAAGAGCACGCGCTGGCATGAAGTGACCACCGACGTGGCGGTGGGCCAGATGCGCCAGATCGAGTTCGTGGCCGACGAGGAAGGCGACTGGGCCTTCCACTGCCACAAGAGCCACCACACGATGAACGCGATGGGCC
>DAOQRI010000289.1:0-4355 GCA_035355475.1 Rhodoferax sp.
AGGAATGGCGCCTCCATACGGTGCGCGACGCGACCAACCAGCAATACATGTAAGGCCCAGGGAATGGCAGAAGCCATGACCCAGAGGTCCCCATCCCCAATAATCTGGAGGTCAGCGCCTGACAGCAAAAACGCCCCAAATACACAGGCCAAACCGGCCAGCCATACGGGCCAATGCGGGAGGTGGCGCAGGATCAGCCACCCCATGACAGGCACCAGCGGAATATAGAGTGCTGTCAGAAAGCCAGCGTTGGTCACCGACGTGCCCGCAATGCCGATCTGCTGCATGGCTGCCCCCAGCCCCAAAAGAAACCCCAGACCGACAATGCGCATTGCATCGGAATATTGCGGCAAGCGACCTTGTCGGGACAAGGCGCCCCACTCCATCCAGATCAGCGGCGCGACGACGAACGCGCCGATCAAAAAGCGCACCCCGGTGAAGGTCATTGGCGCCACATGGGCCATGCCATAGCTCTGCGCGACAAAGGCGGAGCCCCAGATCAATGCGACGATGGACAAAAGTAAATTTGCGCTGACACGGGACATGCAGAAGTTTAGCGAATCCGCGGCAACGCCCGCATCTGCTCGGGCGTCGTGAAGTAGGCTGCCGTCGATCCGGCCCGCGCCCTGCCCTGCGCCAGTTCCTGTCGCGCCACGGTACGCAGGTGCACCTCGTCTGGTCCATCCATCAAATGCAGCGCCCGACCCCAGGTCCAGAAGAAGGCCAGTGGCGTGTCGGGCGACAGACCCATGGCACCAAAGACCTGCATGGCGCGGTCCACCACCCGCGATTGCAAACGCGCAGCCACCACCTTGATGGCTGCAACCTGGGCACGCAGCGCAGCGGGCGCGACCACACCAATAGGCTGGTCCAACATCCAGGCGACCTGCAGAACCAGCAGCCGCGCCTGGTCAATCTCTATACGCGACTCGGCAATCCAGTCCTGCACATTGGAAAAATCCGATAGGTATTTGCCAAAGGCCTGGCGCTCCAGCGTGCGCTCCGTCGCCAATTCAAGTGCCAGCTCGCACTGGCCAATGGCGCGCATGCAATGGTGCACACGCCCCGGCCCCAGTCGTGCCTGCGCCATCGCAAATCCCGCGCCCCATTCGCCCAGCAAATGGTCGGCGCCAACCCGCACATCGCGCAGCACAATCTCGCAATGTCCTTCCGGCGAAGGATGGTGCACCACGGGAATGTTGCGCACCACCTGCACGCCAGGCGTGTCCATGGGGACCAGAACCATGCTGTGCTGGTGGTGCACGCCAGGGACGGCCGTGTCATCCGCTTGCGTAGCATTGCGGCACATGACGATCATGAGCTTGCACCGTGGATGCGCCACGCCAGTGATGAACCACTTGCGGCCATTGAGCACCAGTTGTTCACCATCCCGACGCACCGTGGTTTGCAAATTGGTGGGGTCACTGGAGGCCACATCGGGCTCTGACATGGCAAAGGCCGAGCGTATCTCGCCGTTCAGCAGCGGCTCCAGCCACTGGGTTCGTTGCTGCGCATGGGCAAAACGGTGCAGCAACTCCATGTTGCCGGTGTCGGGCGCACTGCAGTTGAACACTTCAGGCGCCCAGTGCAGTCGGCCCATCACCTCGGCCAGCGGGGCGTAATCCAAGTTGGAGAGGCGCGTGCCGGGCTCGCCCTCGCGCAGTGTCGGCAGGAACAGGTTCCACAGGCCCTCGTCCCGGGCCAGCGTCTTCAGGTCTTCCAGGAAGGGCGGCGGGTAGACCCCGCCCTGCACCGATGCGTGCCAGGCTGCGTTGTACGGCAGCACGTATTGCTGCATGAAGGCTTCCAGATGCTGGCGCAGGTCTTGCGCCCGGGGAGAATGTGCAAAGTCCATGCGCCCATTGTCTCCAGTCGCGCAGGCACTTGTCAGAACGCAGGCGACACTCGCTGGAGTCGGCAAAGTCTAAGATCCAATTTACTTTGGAACGCGAGCTTGATTCATGGTCTGGGATTTACCGAACGCCTTCACACTGTCTGCAGTGCCGCAGCCAGAAGACATTGATGGACTGAACCACACCAACAATGCGGTTTACGTGCAGTGGTGCGAAAAGATCGGCTGGGCTCACTCCGACTCACTGGGCTTGACCCTGGCCGACTACCGGCGCCTGGACCGTGCCATGGCCATTCGCCGTGGTGAATACGACTACCTGCTACCCTGCGCGCTGGGCGACGAACTCACCATGGCGACTTGGCTGATCGCCACCAACAGCAAGCTCACCATGGAGCGCAGGTTTCAACTGATTCGCAACCGCGACCAGGCCACCATCCTGCGGGGCCGCTGGGATCTGGTCTGCATTGAGCTGAGCTCCGGGCAGGCACGCCGCATGCCGCCCGAATTCTGCGATGTCTATTTGCCAGCCTGCATCGTTCCCGACAGCCATTCCAAATAGTGAATATCGATCTCACATTGATAGCGCACTATGCATATTTGACGAGGGCTTGAGGCCAATTTCTCCGCATAAATAGCCCATTGAACCGTGCGCGACCCCCTAACGCGCTGCAAAATGCTTGTAAACACCGCAGCCCAGATACAGGTCATCCACCATGTGCACGAACGACATCTTGGTCTGTACTTTTCCGGTGGCCGGGTTTGTAATGTCGTATTCAATCCATCCCGGACCGATGCGTGCCACCCGCATGATGGAATCGAGCAGGCCCTGACCATCGATGCCGGCAATGTCCTGCGCCCGCGTACCCACTTTTGCCGGATTGCCGCCAAACGCCAGGTATCTGCTGTGCCCTGCTGCAAGGTGAACACCGCCACGGACTCTGCAAGCGTGTCGGCCCGGTCTTGCAAGTCGGTCGCCTGATCGACCGCTGTCTCCACCAAGGCGGCGTTTTGCTGCGTGATCTTGTCGAGCTGCGCTACTGCGGCGGTAATTTCGGTCAGACTGGAACTTTGAGCCGCGCTGGATGCGGAAATTTGCGACATCTTGGTAGCAACATCGCGAATGCCTTCCACGATCTGGGTGATGTTGGTGCCAGCGGTCTGAATCTGTGCGACCCCGGTCGCAACCTGGGCCGACGAAGTTTCGATCAGGTGGCGAATTTCCCGGGCTGACGCGGCGGAGCGCTGCGCCAGCGAGCGCACCTCTCTGGCCACTACCGCAAAGCCCCGCCCCGACTCCCCGGCCCGCGCCGTTTCAACCGCCGCGTTGAGCGCAAGAATATTGGTCTGAAAAGCCAAACCGTCGATCACACTCACGATTTCATCCATGCGCCGGATGCTGCTTTGAATGGCCTCCACCGATCCGATAGCCTGCGACATGCTGCGGGCCCCTTGTTCCGCAATACCCCGCACCGCGCTGGCCGTGGCGTCTGATGCATGGGCGGCCTGTGCGTTCTCCTGCACCGTTCTCGCAGTGCGTGTGAACATTCTCCCTATGTACTGGCACCGTCGGCAGTTTTTCAACTGCTTTCAGATATTTCGTTTGACCGACTGGAGACTGCGAAACTCACAGAGACCTCACCCATCGGCATCGTGCTGCCATACGAAGTGACCTGGTCGCAGGGCCCTGCGGGAACACTAAGGTCGATCACTCTACGTGATGAAGCTGCTGCTGTCACGCAATTGCGACCATGGGCTTTAGATTGGTACAGCGCCTCATCGGCCAGTTTTAACAGTGTCGACACGGAAGTGTCCCGAAGATCACCCTCCACGCACGCGGAACCAAGACTGATCGTGAGATTGAGTTCTGCCCCGTTTGCGGTTGGAAGATTGAATGGCCGTTGCTCAACGGCAGCGCGAAAGCGTTCAGCTGCCCTTGCGGCGGCAGCGTGATCGCATGGAGACAGTACAACCAAAAACTCTTCGCCGCCATAGCGACCCAGGCTATCACCATCACGTGTCTGCTCCTGTAGGCATTGGGCCATCTGCTGCAACGCGGCATCGCCCGCCAGGTGACCATACTGGTCATTGACTTGCTTGAAAAAATCAATGTCGATGAGGATGACGCTCAATGGCGCTTCGGTTCTCTTTACCAGTGACAACTTGCTACCCAGCCAATCCAGGATGGTCCCGCGGTTCAGCAATCCGGTGAGCGCGTCATGTGTCGCCTTTTCTATTAATAGCAGGTTGGTTTGGCGACGTTGAAGGATGTTTGCTATCCGGTCTGTCAGGTATTTTCCAAATATGCGGATAAATTTGTTGTCGATCTCACTGAATGGTGCGTTTCTTGACGCCACGCTCAACAGGCCAACGCAATCATTGTGGCGGGTAAATGGCAAAACCATAATCTCGACGACGCCCTTGCCCGTCAGGTGCTCCGGAACACTGGCAGTGTCCTCGCCTCCATTTAATGCGAGCAGATGCGGCCGGCGCAGGTCAAGGTGGT
>DAOQRI010000290.1:0-4349 GCA_035355475.1 Rhodoferax sp.
TGTGTTGCACGGCACCAGCGTCAAACCCCTGTTGGCGCTGTTTTGGCGGCGCGGCGCCTAATCACGCTGCATGGGCAAAAAATACTTGCCCATGACTCCTGTGGGCTAGCTTGTGGATAAGCGTGTTCACAAGCCCGCAAACCCGCACCAGACATGGGTTGGCAGACCGTGCCTTGTTTTTAGGCAACCGTGTGCAACACCGTTTTGGACGGGTTGCACTGTGGTATGACGCGCTGTCTCACAGGAACTTCAGCGCCTCCAGCACCCGGATGGCGGCATAGGCGTCGTTGGCAGCGTAGACCAATTGGGCTTCTGTCAGGTGCGGGTTGGCCCAGTTGCTCGTCGCCGCCTTCTTGGATTTGATGAAGCGCTGGTTGAATAGCACCGCCACGGCCCCTTTCACCCCCATGTCCTTGCGGTAGCCCCGCTCGCGGAAAATGGTGTTCAGCTCCAGAATGCCCGCAGGCTCCAGGCCCAGTTTGTGCACGATGCGCTTGCGGTCATCTCCCAGGCCGAACCCAGCCTTCACAATGCCACCCAACGCCAGCAGTTCGCCGGCCACCGCGCGGCACTCGGGGTCATGCAGCTGAAACACCCAGGCTCTTTCGGTGGTGGAGAGTTGAAGGATGTGCGGCCCATCCGACTGCTCGCCCACCTTGAACGTGGGTTTGGACTCGGTATCGAAGCCCCAGGCTTTGGACTGCAGCAACTGGTCATAGGCCTCTGCCGCCTGCGCACCGGTGTTCACCAAAGTGATGCGGTTCAGCCCCAGCCGCTCGAAGGGCGGCAGCAAGGCGATGGCGTCTTTGTCGGGGGTGGGATGTCGGGTGTGCATGGTGCCCTATCATCGCTCAGCCCGCGCACCTGGCTTCATGCCACCTCCCACAAAATTTCAACGACCATGAAACGTCTCGTACTCAGCCTTGTTTTCATCGCCCTGCTGGCCGCTTGCAGCGGCGTGCCACTGCGCTCCATTCCGCGCCTGATGCAGATGTCAGGTGCCCTGCTGGATGCCAGCCCGGCGGAGGTGATGGTGGCGCTGCAGGTGGATGCCCGCATGGCGCCACCCGCGTCCGCAGTGCCCCTGCTCATCGTCAAAGTCACGCCACGCGATGCCGGTGGATTCACCCCCATCGACAAAAAGCTGCCCTTGCAAGTGGCGGTGGCATCGGCGTCCACGCTCGGACTGGAAGCCCCGGCGCTGGGTCGCCGCTGGCTGATATACAGCATGCCCGCTGCCACGCAAGCCGAGCTGCAGCGCATCCAGGCCACCATGCGCCAGGCCAAGGCCAACGGTATTGGCGGCTCACTGGCATTGGGTGTGGAGCAGGAATCGCTGGCGGCTGCCATCACCGACCCGGTGCTGACCGAGACCCGGTGGGAGACCTGGTTGCAAATGAAGAAGGCTGAAGGTTTCTTTGAGGTCTGGTCGGGCACACCGGCGCAACTGCAGAAACTGGCGGGCAAGGGTAAGCAACCCTGATTGCTATTACTCTGATAGCAGCTTATGTAGTATCCAAGAGGTCTAGAGGCACTTTTGATGCCTAATTTTTGAGTAGTGGAAGGTCCCCGTTTGTAAGAACTACGGGTGCCGGGCGACTAACTTTGCAAATGCCCCACTCTCTTTTTTCCCTCCACCTGGCGCTCCTGTGCGCTTTCTTACCGGTGGTCTCACAGGCCGGCACGTTGACGCTGAAAGCTGCAACCCCCGCCTGTGGCATCGCTGCCGTGCAGCAAATGGCGTTGCCCGCAGCGGCGCAACACCGGCTGGCGCAAAGCCAAGCGGTTGTCGGGGTGCGTGACATTGCCTGGGTATGGCTGGGTTCGCCCACATCGCGCTACCCGCATGCGGCTCTCGGTTCAACGCAGCATGCTGCCAGCTTGCATGTGATTTCGACCCAGGCCAACGCGCAGCCGCAGACCTACACGCTGCCCTTGCATCGTGTGTTTGAGGACCGAGTGCCCCGACTGGCCGACATGGACGGCGATGGGCGCGACGAAATCATCCTGGTCGAGGCCGATGCACAGCAAGGCGCAGCGCTGGTGGTCTTCGGGTTACGCAACGGCGCAGTTGTTGAACTGGCGCGTGCCCCGCATGCAGGATCGACCTTTCGCTGGCTCAACCCGGTGGGCGTAGCTGATTTTGACGGCGACGGTCGGCTTGACCTGGCCAGCGTCACCACACCCCACATCGGCGGTGTACTCACGCTACACCACTACCGCCCGCCTTTGCTGGAACCTTATGCCCGCGCCACCGATGTCTCCAACCACCGCATGGGCGAACAGGAGCAGCAATTGGCGGTGATCGTGGCACAGCCGGGCCAGCGACCGGCCATCCTGATCCCCGACATGCAGCTGACGGCACTGCAAGCCCTGCGCTGGGATGCTCCCGGGCAATGGACCGAGATGGCCCGACCGCTCGCGCTGCCCGCGCGCGCCGAACGCTTTACGCCCCTGGATGGCGGCGGCTGCCTGCGCCTGACCGATGGCAGCTGGTGGCGTGTGACAGTCGCGCCATGAAAACAAATTTCAACCAAGGAGAGACTGCATGCTGATGCCCCGACAAACCGTGCCTGCCCTGCGCGTGAGCACACTGGACCACGGTGACTTTGACCTGGGTGCCGATGCGCCTGCGCGCTTTTCGCTGGTGGTGTTCTACCGCGGGCTGCACTGCCCGGTCTGCGCCAAATACCTGCTGGAACTCGGCCGCTTGCAGGCCGAGTTTGAGCAACGTGGCGTAAAAGTGATTGCCCTCTCCAGCGATGGTGCAGAACGCGCCCGGGAGATGGCTGCCAAGGTTGGCTCACCGACGCTGCGCTTCGGCCATGGTTTCACCCTTGCAAATGCGCGCGAATGGGGTTTGTATATCTCCACCAGCCGCGGCAAGACGTCGATCGGCATTGAGGAGCCTGCGCTGTTTGCCGAGCCCGGCGTGTTTATCGTGCGGCCCGACGGCACGCTGTACTACGGGGCGGTGCAGACCATGCCGTTTGCACGGCCGCACTTCGACGAATTGCTGGGGGCGATTGACTTTGCCATCAGCAAGGACTACCCGGCACGCGGTGAGTACACCGGCCCGGTTTGATAGCGGTCGGGCAAGGGCAATCGGTCCTAAATGCTACTACTCTGATAGCATCTTATGTAGACTCTACGAGGGCTATAGCCACATTTCTCTCTCAGTTTTTGTAATAGGCCGGTAGCTTGCGAAGGTATTTGGGCAGATTCGGGTTCCTCATCAGGCGCCGTATGAAATCCGGGTCTTCGTTGGTGGTCAGCGGGCTCAGGCGGGTTGTCTCAAACGGCAGACCAAAACGGCAAGCCAACAGGCGTTTGACGTCCGCAGTGGACACCTGGGTGGCGTCCACCGACCCGTTGATACCGCAGGTTGAAAAATCTTTGGCCACCTGCTCGGGTGTGAGTTTGGCCGCCAGGTGGGCGGCGTCAAATTTCAAGGCCCGCTGGATGCGGGCTTTGGTTTCAGCCACGCTCAAGGCGGCCAAACCGGTGCCCGGGCAATTGGGCGTCATGGCCTTGGTGCGCGCGCTACGCCGGCCCTTGTTGAACACCGCTGTGACCTCGGAATCGTCAGCAGTGCCACGCGCCGCGGCCAGCAGTGCAGCATCGCCATACAGCGGCTCGCCGCGCACCGCCACCAGCTGGATGGTGTCTTCAATTGCGTTGATCAGGTTGCGGTAGGGGTCGGCGTGGCGGTCATCCACCACCAGCACATCGGCCAGGTAGCCCTCGGCAATCTGGCCCAGGCGCTGGTCCCAGCCCATGGCGGCAGCGGGTTTGCGGGTAACCATTTCCACCAATTCACGGTCGGTGAATAGGTTCTTCAGTGCGTGTTTGTTGACCAGGTCAGCCACCTTGAGCTCGCCCAGGCTGTTCTTGCTGCCCGACGGTGCCCAGTCGGGTGCCAGGCTGATGGACAGGCCTGCGCGTTTGGCGGCTTCCACATTGGCGGTCTTGCCGTAGAGCATGAAGTTCGACAGCGGCGACCACACGAGTTTGGCCCCCACGCCGGCCATTTCCACCAATTGCGGCTGGGTCAGGCCTACGCCGTGGATGGCGATCAGCTCTGGCCCGATCAGGTTGCTGTCCTTCATCGCATAGAACTCGCTGGCCATGCGCGGCGAAGGGCCTTCGGCCAGGTGCACCACCAGCGGGCCCTTGCTGCGCTCTACCTGCATGGCGGTCCACTCCTTGGCGCTGCGGCCCATGTCCACCCGGCTGCTGGCCAGGCGCGGCTCGACCGGTGAATTCTCGATATTTCGGACCAGGCACTCTTCTTTGGAATACGCCAGGTTGGCCCGCCCGCCCTGCAGGCTGGTGGTGCCACCCGCCAG
>DAOQRI010000291.1:0-4336 GCA_035355475.1 Rhodoferax sp.
AGACCTACATCGCCGAGAGCACCGCGCAGAAGACCAAGCTCTACGACATGTACGCCCGCTTCTTCCGCTGGGCCAGCGACCGGCTGAACGAAAACGGCGTGCTGGCCTTTGTCACCAACCGCAGCTTTATCGAGAGCCGCACCTTCGATGGTTTCCGCAAGACGGTGGCGAGTGAGTTCGCCGACATCTATGTGGTGGACCTGGGCGGCGACGTGCGCGCCAACCCGAAGCTGAGTGGCACCAAGCACAACGTATTTGGCATCCAGACCGGTGTGGCCATCAGTTTCATGGTCAAGCGGGCGCAGTCCACCAAGGACAAGAAGCCCGCCCGGGTGTACTACGTGCGCCGGCCAGAGATGGAAACGGCCGAGGAGAAACTGGGCTTTCTGGCCAACCACCCCATGAGTGGTATGGCGTTTGACGAAGTGCAACCGGACAAGGCGCACAACTGGGTGAACCTGACGAGCAATGATTTCGAGACGCTAATTCCGCTGGCGAGCAAGGACACCAAGGTGGCGAAGACGGCTGGGAAAGAACGGGCGATCTTCAAGTTGTTTTCATTAGGTGTGGTGACGGCTCGGGATGAATGGGTTTACGACGAATCGAAGGATCGCCTTTCGGGGAAGATACAGACCTTGATTGACGCCTATAACGCCGATGGGGCGAAGCTGAAGCACATACATGACCGAAGCAGTCTCGCAGACAAACTTGACACCTCCATCAAATGGAGTCGTGCCACCAAGAGAGACTTAGCCAATGGGGTCACGTATCACTTCGAAGCGGACCGGATCGTTTCAGCGAATTACAGACCGTTTGTGAAGCAACAGCTTTACTTTGACGGGCACCTCAACGAAATGCGGAACATGACTACCCGCCTGTTCGGCGAGGCAGGCGGTGTCACAAACAGTTCCATCGTTCTTACAGACGCAGGTTCTCAGAAACCGTTCATGGTGCAGGTCGTTGACTCGGTGCTGGACTATCACTACGTGGGTGCGGCTGCCGCAGCTGTTGCCATGCCGATTGCCCGAATTGATGATGACGGACAGCGTCACGACAACATCACCGACTGGGCACTCAAACAATTCGCCGCCCACTATGCCGACGAAATAGGCAAGGGCAAAGCAGCCCGCAAGATCACCAAGGAAGGCATCTTCCACTACTGCTATGCCGTGCTGCACGACCCGCTGTACCGTGAGAAGTACGCGCAAAACCTCAAACGCGAATTCCCCCGCATTCCGTTCTACAAAGATTTCTGGCAATGGGCCGCGTGGGGCGAGGCGCTGATGGCGCTGCATATCGGTTATGAAGGCGTGGCACCATTTGCGCTGACGCGCACCGACGTGCCCGACGCCAAGGCCCGCGCCGCAGGCATGCAACCCAAAGCCATGCTGCGTGCCGACCCGGCCGCTGGCAGCATTGCCCTGGACAGCGAGACCACGCTGAGCGGCATCCCCGCCGAGGCCTGGACCTACAAGCTGGGCAACCGCAGCGCCATCGACTGGGTGCTGGACCAGTACAAAGAGAAGAAACCCAAGGACCCGACCATCCGCGAGAAGTTCGACACCTACCGCTTTGCCGACTACAAGGACAAGGTGATCGACCTGCTGATGCGCGTGACCACGGTAAGTGTGGAAACAGTCAAGCTGGTGCGATTTATGAAGGAAATAGGCCGCTAGCCCCCGTGGAATATGCGCAAGCAGCTATTGAATTGATAGTGAATGAGGTGGGCCGTTGTACGACTCGGTGGTTACGCCACAGCCGCTTCGCGGATCAGGCACTCGGCAGAAATACCCAGGCTCGAATTGAGACGACGCACCATGGCCAGGCTCAACGGCCGCTTGCGATTGAGCACTTCATACACACGGTTCAAGCCGCCAATCATGGGCTGAAGGTCTTTGGCGCTTAAGCCCTGTTGTTCCATGCGAAATTTAATGGCTTCAATAGGGTCAGGTAACTCTATTGGATAGTGTTTCGCTTCGTAAGCCACCAACAGCGCCCCCAGGACTTCGAGGCGATCACCATCGGGTGTTCCGCGTTTTGGATCAGCGTCCACCAAAGCGGAAACCATCTTGAGTGCCGCTTTGTAGTCGGCCTTGGTGTGGATGGGGCGAATGTCCATGGATAGCTCCTTCAAAACTGCTCTACGGTGTTGGCATCCACAGCGTCGTACTCGACATGCGTACCAATGAACTTCACGTATACAAACCCGACCTTGTAGGCCACAGCTACGATCACACGGTACTCATTGCCCTTGAGGTTGAACACCACGCGACGACTCTACACCAACGGACTCCCCGTTGGCTAAGGTGGCTTACCTTACCCAAGGGCTCTGGCTCAGCACCACCACCAGCGCCAGGGCCAGCACCAGCGAAACGCCTTTCCAGAACACCACCGGGTTGCGCTCGATCAGCGGCGGGCTGCGCCGGTTGAGGAATTCCCGGTTGGGGTGGCGCAGGTCGTAGGCAAATTCGGCCACCTCTTCGTAGCGCTGCATGGGGTTGGGGTGCACCGCCTTGCGCAGGGCGCCTTCAATCCAGACCGGAATCTTGGGGTCGTGGTCGCGCACCGGGTCGTAGTGGAGCGACTGCAGATCGCGCTGGGTGCGCAGTCGCGCCGCCTTGGCGCCATAGGGCAGCCGCCCGGTGAGCATCTGGTAGGCAATCACACCCAGCGAGAAGATGTCGGCACGCGGTGTGGCGTCTTCGCCCAGGATGTATTCCGGGGCGCTGTATTGCACGGTGCCCAGCATGTCCTGGTTCTGCCCGTCCGACAGCGCTTCCTGCACGGCAGAGACGCGGGTGGCCCCAAAGTCGATGATCCGGAGCGTGCCCTGCGGGTCGACCATGATGTTCTCGGGCCGCAGGTCCTGGTGCAGCATTTCCAGGCGGTGAAAGGCCTGCAGACCGCGCGCGATCTGCTCCACCATGCCGCGCACGGTTTCCAGGTCGGGCGCGGGGTGGTCGCGCATCCACTGCGCCAGGGTTTGCCCCTCCAGGTACTCCAGGGTGATGTACAGCGCGGTGCGTTTGCGCGTCTGCGCATAGGGGCGCAGCACGTGCGTGTTGTCGATGCGCCGTGCCACCCACTCTTCCATCAGGAAGCGCTCCAGATACGCGGTGTCGTCGCGCATGTCGAGCGAGGGGATTTTGATGGCGAGCTGCTGCCCCGTGGCCTCATCCTGCGCCAGATACAGATGGCTGCGGAAACTGGCGTGCAGTTCGCGCACGATACGAAAGCCGTCGATCACCGTGCCGTCAGAAGGCAAAGGCGGAGGCAGCAGGGTGACGGACAGGGTGGAGATTTCTGCCGCTTCGGGGGCTGGCAGTTCATCCACACGAATGATCTGGAGGGTGAGGTTGTCCGCGCTGCCGCGTCGCAACGCTTCTTCGGTGATGGCCCGGGCCGCGCGGTCGAGGTCGTCGCCGGCCTGGGCAATGGCGCCCGCCACAAAGGCGCCGTCCATGTGCTCGTGCACGCCGTCGGTGGTCAGTACATAGATGTCGCCCACCTCCAGCGGCAGGGCCTGGTAGTCCAGGTCCAGCTGCTGCTGCACGCCCAGGGCGCGGCTCAGGCAGCTCTTGTCGTGCGTGACAAACACCCGGTGGTCGGTGGTGAGCTGCTCCAGCGCCTGGCCCTGCAGCCTGCAGATGCGCGCATCGCCTATGTGGAAGAGGTGCGCCGTAGTGGACTTGAGCACCAGGGCGCTGAAGGTGCACACATAGCCCCGGTCGCGGTCATAGCGCCACTGGCTTTGCTGGGTCTGCGCGTACAGCCAGGAGTTGGTGGCCTCCAGCACGCGCTGGGCCGAGCGTTTGACCGACCAGGCATCCGACGTGCAGTAGTAGTCGGACAGGAAGCCCTTGACCGCGGATTCGCTGGCCACATGGCCCACACTGCTGCTGCTGATGCCATCGGCCAGTGCGATGGCGATGCCCTTGCCGGCGAGCTGCACTTCGCGCGGGACGCACAGGCCATGAAAGTCCTGGTTGGTGTCCTTGCGACCCTTGTCGCTGTGCTGCCCGGCGGTGATTTTCAGTTGTGTGCGCATGCTGGGCGCAGCTTAACGGCGCTTGGGCGCGGTCTTGTAGTGGGTGGAGTAGAGCGTGGCGCCGACAAAGGTCAGGCCGCCCACCAGATTGCCCACTACGGTGGGGATTTCGTTCCAAATGAGGTAGTCCATGAAGGTGAACTTGCCGCCCAGCATCAGGCCCGAGGGGAACAGGTACATGTTGACGATGCTGTGCTCAAAACCCATGTAGAAGAACACCAGAATAGGCATCCACATCGCAATGACCTTGCCCGAGACCGAGGTCGACATCATGGCCGCCACCACACC